>CALBSL010000035.1 GCA_937968025.1 uncultured bacterium | reverse complement strand
GACGTGTGCTCTTCCGATCTATGACCCAGCGGCAACAATGCCTCGCTCGATAGAACATCCCCCACCAAACCTTCTCGCTGCGCTTCTTCTACCGCCTTCTTGCTCCAATAAAAGCTGTTGCGGTATCCCCACTCATCGCTCAACCGGCTAAACGCCGCACCCTCGCTCAGCGCCGCTCCTGTATCCAAGTCCTTACCCGTCGCCAGCGCATACAGCTTCCTTAAACCCAAGGTGCTCGCATCCCGTGGAATGTACATGGGCAACTCTCCCCCATTCAGAACCACGTTGCGACCCTGCGCTTTCTCATTCTCTAACCAAACATTGATCCGTGCAGCCGTACCCGCACTCGGGCTTCCCAGCATCACCTCCAGCCGCTCCACTAAGCCTTGCGGATCTTGCACCGACCAGCCGCGAAACCGCTCACTACTACCGCTATCCCGCCTAATCCGGTGAAACACCGTCCGCCCATACGGCGTCTCAATCGCAGACACCCGGCGAAACAAGTGACGTACCCCGTCTTCCATCGCTGCTGACGGCTCCAATGCCGTTCCCATCTGCACTGTCTGGTTTAAACACCCTTGCAACCAGTTCGGGCTATCCATCCGGCTCTCATCCAGCCGGCGATCCCGTCTGGCTTGAATCTCGTTCCTATCCCCAACCAAGCCATAGTCCACCCCGTCCGCTCCGCACCAATAGTCCACCTTGGACTCAACCCCCACCACGTCCACCAAACTCACCAAACGCGGATAAATCGACGCGTTCAGAACATCCAACAGCTCCGAGCGGCTCGATAATTCCAACATCCGACGTAGCCGCAAACCCGTCAAACCGTCCACATAATCAAATCTCGCTCGATTCCCATACGGATCCACCGCAGACGTCACTAAACCCCGCAAAGCGCGCTTCGCATCCATAGACAACCGCGGATCCGATAACTGCGCGCGCCAAAAATCCTTCAAACCATCGCTGGTCCTCGCATCCGCAAATGCCGGTAGCGGATTCATTACCACAGGCGCCGCATCCCCCGCCTTCGGCTCCGTATCCGCATAAAACAACCGCGTCCTAAGCCCATCACCATCCTCTACATAGTCCACCCGCAACAATCCATCTCGCGTGTCATAGTGAACCTTCAACACACCGCCCAAACGATCCACCACGTGGCTTATCCACGCCTCGTATCCCCGAACACCATCCCGGCTCACCTCACGGATCTGACCATATACCTCATATCCACCATCTCCCAACGTCCGTACATACGCCCGTCCAGCACTCCCTGAATACTCCCCAGACAATATCTCCCGAACCTTCTCCGCTCCTAAATCACCCACACCGACCGTCATCGCCTCTGGCAATACACCTCCTCGCGGACGCACCAACCGATGACCGCTCAATCCATCTTTGTCGTATACGCACGCCCCAACTCCTGCATCTGCGCATCCCAAACCCCCTCCCAGCTGATACACCTGGTAGCCACCACCGAGCTCGTACAACCGTACCTGCGATCCATTACCCAACGACGGGCCTAACCCCTCCAGCGTCGTCACATATGCGCTTAATCCATATCTCCATCCACCAAAACTCGTATCTCCTACCGCTCCCAACTCCTCTTCCGCTAGCCGCAAACCTAAACCCACCCCTGAACCCAGCGGATTATCCGTAAACACCACATCGCCCTTATGCGGCACAAAGCTATACCGCACCAAACCACCCGGTTCGCCTTTCGCCGTATCGCATCCCTTAGGGTTACGCTGCGCTCCACCACTGCACGATCCATTGCGACTATTCGTCCCTCCAGCTTGCTCCTCACCTCCGCCGGCGTATACCGAGCCGGCAGACAACACTACACTAACCAAGCACACAACAACTTTAAAGAAAACAGCGGAGCTAATTAAATTTCTCATTTTTTCATTCCAAGCTAGCAAGACAATAACTGGGTCAATAGCCTTAGCGAAAAACAACTGGCTTTCCCGACAACGTCCGGCAATTTGAGGGCAAAATCGATGGGCTCTTTGGGCTTGACCGAAGAGGGTTTCGAAAAATGGCGAGCGATGCGTCGCACAACCCCGAGAAGGTTTATCCTGAAACTAGGTGGACGGAAGCTTTGTGGCTTAGGCAAGCAGTCAGTTGGTTTATGCCACCTTGTTAAATACCTATTGCATCAAGAATGC
>CALBSL010000034.1 GCA_937968025.1 uncultured bacterium | reverse complement strand
GCTTGAGAGCGTGACAAAACAACTCGAACGTACGCACGGGCTCGCATTTTCCGTGGCGCAGCTTATTCCATCGACCCGAGCGACCGCCCAAACGACTCGAGCGCTGCTCACGGCGGCGCAGGAGGGCGCTGAAGCAGCTCGTCTCATGGGTCTTGGTGTCGCGCGATTGTCTGATGGAGACGTTGCGACGCCAGATGAGCGTCTTGTTCGATTCCAAAAATATGTTCGAGAAGCACAGCCGCACGTAGATCGGTTGTATGCTGCGGCGCATGATATTGAACCCGCGGCGCTTCCGGAAGCTCTACAGACGCAGGTAAAAACGATTCAAGACGCGTTATTCGAGCTTGGGCCCGTGCTCACCTCGGCCGATCGATTGGCGGAGCTCTTGCTTGGTTTTGTGGGACACGAACACGCTCGAACGTACCTCGTGCTATTTCAAAACACCGCTGAACTTCGACCAAGCGGGGGATTTATGGGGTCTTATGCGGAAGTCGTACTTGATCGTGGCGCTCTTCGCTCCATTCATGTTCCTGGTGGTGGCCCGTATGATCTGCGGAATCAGTTGCGCGCTCGTTGGCGCCCACCAGAACCACTGACGCTCGTTGGTGCGCGCTGGGAGTTTCAAGATGCGAACTGGTCTCCTGATTTCGCTTCTACCGCTGCCCTGGTGGGAGAGTTTTGGTCGAAGGCAGGACAGCCAACCGTGGATGGCATTATTTCAGTAAACTCGACGATCCTGCCGAAGCTCATCACGTTGACGGGCCCGATTGATATGCCCGCGTACGGAAAACGGATCACGGCAGAGAACGTGCTTTTCGAAACGCAAAAAGCCGTTGAGATTGAATACGATCGTGAGGAGAATACGCCAAAAGCGTTTGTTGGCGACTTGAACCGCGAGGTATTGAGCCGATTACAGACGCTCGACGTGAGTCGTTGGTCAGAAGTAGCGACATTGCTCGCTCGCTCACTTGAAACGAAAGAGATTCAGCTCTGGTTTTCTCGTCAGGAGGAGCAGGATGCGGCGCAGTCATTCGGTTGGACGGGTCAATGGGCTGATCCGGGCGCGTTTGCGACGATGAGTGTCGTTGGAGCGAATATCGCCGGGCAGAAATCAGACGCGGTCATTCGAGAGCAGCTTCATCAACGGGTAGATATTGATAGTTCCGGTACCATTACCGAGCGCGTACTGCTTGCGCGAGAGCACCTTGGAACTCCGGGGCAACTCTTTCACGGAGCGAATAACGTACAGTATCTGAGGCTGTATGCACCGCTTGGTTCCATGCTGCTTGCGGCAGAAGGATTTGAGCAGCCAAACGCGTCACTCTTTGAACAGCCAACGGAGAAAGAATTGGCATTCCCTGGGATGTCTGAGGCGAAACGGGTTGATGGAGGGGCTGGTGAGATGGTCGATGTGAGCGAAGAGCTTGGGCGTATGGTGATTGGCGGCTGGGTGCAACTGCGTCCAGGAATGAGTCGAGAGACGGCATTTTCGTACCGTCTCCCGCGTACGACGCAGGACATGGCTCGATCGCTCCTCGAAGGCATCGAAGGAGAGGCGGCAACAGATGCGTACGTACTCCAGCTTCAGTCGCAGTCCGGAGCCCCTCGCCAACACCGTCTCGAGATCGCCTTTCCAGCGACGTGGCAGGTGGTGCAGCTCTCGGCGGGAATGCGGCAGACGGGGAGAGGAACGCTCGTTTGGGAGCAGTCAGCGCTCGAACAGGATCAGACTATTTTCGCTCTTTTTTCTCGATATGCCTCCTCGAACCAAAACACCGCACAAACGAACGCAGAAGACGGTCGCTAAACGAGCAACGAATGCGTCACGAACAAAACGTGATGCACGTCTACGGGATGAGCTTGAAGGGTTGTATGCCATCGACGGTCAGGTTGGCGATATGACGATCTCCGCTCCGGCGAAGGGGAGATGGTTGCGTCGTATCGCGCTGCTTGCTCCTGTAGCGGTGCTGATTCAGATGGTTGTGGTACACGGCATTCCCTGGATGCAAACCGTTCTCAATCGTCCAGAATTTGTTGTATTTCGCATTGGTGAGTAGCGTGTGGTATACTTACGTGAGTTCCTTCCTATGAATGTTCGTGGCCCGCGTCGCACCCCCGTCGTCCCTATCACCGCTCCAACGTTTGCGCCTCCATCGCATGCGGCGTTTTACCGTCGAATCGCCTATACGTTTTTTGGCCTCACGGCGTTGATTCTCGTGGGGATTCTGTGGTTGTCATCCGTTGAAGCGCAGGTCGATGTACACGTGCGACGAACGCCTATTCGTGGGGAGAGTGTTGTCGAGATTGTTCCGCAGCCGTCTGGTGCTGTGCAAATCGCTGGGGGCGTTCGTGCTCGCCGCGGTGATGGTCCCCGCGATCGCGTTCCTGCGCGCCCGGCGGCTTGCCCTGCTGAGCGCGGCGATATGCGGCATGGAATGGCAATCAAGCAAAAGACATCCCCCAAATTCGGTAAATGTCGATTGAATCATCGCGGCCAATGCTGCGTGAAATGGCCGGTGTACCGCGTGAATGCGCCGCGACGCTTCGGCGAAATCTATTTTTCCGCCATAGATATTTTGGTTTTGCGCGACGATTTGCGGTATCGAACCCAGCCCGGCTTTTGCTTTGGCGGATTCCAACAATTGTGGCAACGGCGTTGCCCCGCAAAACATATCCGCGTCCAATTCCCATGCGCTGCGATTCACATCGACATAGGCGCGCGCGTAATTTACCGATAAAATAGGCGCGCCATAATCCGGCGCGAAATTCCACAATTCGTCGACAAAGCAATCTTCCAGTTTTCGCAAATCGGAAATCGGCAATTGCGCCGATGTCAAAAATTCGCCTGGATAAAAACTGCCTGAGTGCGGCG
>CALBSL010000033.1 GCA_937968025.1 uncultured bacterium | reverse complement strand
GGAATCAACGATAGTCGAAGCCCCTTGCCGGGATGATGCGGTGACAGCGCGGACGGGAGAGATGGGCGAGTATCATTCCCCAACAAACGCCGAATCACCGCCGTGAGACGAGCGTAGCTGCTCGACAGTTTCGAAGTGGTGACAACAACGAGCGGCTCGCCAGCTTGATCCAGCAGGACGATCGAGCCAGGCCCGATGCCGGCCCTTTCAAACACCCCAGGAGATCGTTCTGATACCATTCACTTGCCCTTTCGTGGCGGTGTAGCCGTAGTAGAGCAGAATTCTGCCCTCATGTCCACCCTCCTCTACAGGCTTCGCAGAGGGATTGTTCGGATGTTTGTCATTATTCTCAATCCGTGCTAGAGTTCCTCTCGATAAGGCCCACAGGGCCTTTTAAAAACGCTTTCCTATGAACACCATCCAGCGCCTCACCTCCTACTTCCGCCACTCCTACACGGAGCTCTTAAAGGTGGTCTGGCCATCAAAAGAAGAAGTGACGCGTTACGGCATTTTAATTGTCGTCGTGAGCGTTATCGCCGCTGTCTTCTTCGCAACGCTCGATACCGGCTTGAACTCTGGAATTTCTGCCGTGCTTCGCCAGCGCAATCCAGGAACAGCCGCTCAGTCCGACGTTATCATCCCAGAAGACTCGCTCCAGCCAATTGTTGAAGCGGAACCGGTCGCCGATGATGTGGTCAACCCACTCAACGCTCCAGCTGCTTCTACGACGGTCTCCAACTAACCTCGCTCTTTTTTCTCACCCTTATGGCAAAGCAAGTCGCCAATTACGGCCGCCGCTGGTACGCAATTCACACGTACTCCGGCTACGAAGAAAATGTTGCCGATAACGTCAAACAGCGTATCGAGACATTGCACATGCAGGACTACATCTTCGGCGTGCTCGTCCCAAAGGAGAAGGTGGTGAAGATCAAGAACGGCAAGCGTCGTGCCACGGAAGAAAAGATCTACCCAGGGTATGTGCTCGTCGACATGATCGTGAACGACGAATCGTGGTATGTGGTGCGCAACACACCAAACGTGACAGGCTTCATCGGCACCGGAACCACGCCAACGCCACTCGCCGAAAAAGAAGTCGAAGCGATTCTGAAGCGCGTGACGTCTACCACCCAAGCCCCGGAAATGAGCGTTGACATTCAGGAAGGCATGGCGGTGACGATCGTCGAGGGTCCGTTCAAGAACACAGAAGGAAAAGTCAGCGAAGTCGATGGTCCACGAGGCAAGGTAAAAGTACTCGTGAACATGTTCGGCCGCGAAACGCCGATCGAGCTCGAGTTTTCTCAGATCCGAAAGGTGTAGAAAAAAGAGGCTGTATGCCTCTTTTGCATTTCCTATCATTTTCCTAAATACCTGACTCACGCAGCTCCACCAATCCGTGCTACACTGAGAGCAATTCCTATGTCTCTCGACGTTCCTTTGTTTTCATCTGTACCATCGCCCGCTCCTCAAGAGCGACGAGAAGAACACCTCGTCCCGAGTCGACCGATAGATTTTTTTGCGGCGTGGGCGGTCTATCGCGATGGCACCCCGGAAGAAGCCCAGCAGCAGCTGGAACGCTGCGCAAGAAATGCTCGCCCTGATGATCGAGCAGAGTTGGAGGAACTTGCCCTCCCCTTGTTTGAAGCGATCGATACCCATGAACAAGTGAATGACCTGCTGCACCGGTCTTGGATGAAAACCGTGCGCGAGCTGCGATCAAGTTCGAGCGAGATAGGGCTCTCTCGCGACGACATCGAACGGGCCTTTCGCACGCATCCGCATGCCCGCGAGATTGAACGCCTTGAGTCGCTTGTGATGAATGCGTATCGTCGTGTCCTTCAGTGTCTTGATGACGAGCTCGTCGTCCACCCGGGGATCACGATTTCAGCGACCGACATCGAATCTCTCCTCAACGATCTTGCCTATCGACGGATGAGTCGACACGGCAATGATCATGACCGAGTCTTGCGATTGCGCGAACTCAACATCCAACTAAAAAGAATCGCTGATGAAGCCAGTGATTCCGGTGGCAAGCGACTTGAACTGGAAGAAATCCTGCTCCTTCGCACTCGTCTACTCCCTTCTGGAACCGAGCACCTGATTCAGATTGAGCACGGAACGCTTCGCGAAGATTTGCGTCGCGAATATGGAAGCGTTGACGTGGTTCTGACCGTTTGTGGAGAGGCATATCCTCTGCAGATCAAAACCTATGCGCGCGACCTCGGCTACACTCTACGTGCAAGACAATACGATCAGCTCTTACATGCGAAGGAGAGAGCTCAAGAACACAAGACAGCCGTTGTTGAGCTTGATCGAGCGCTTATCGAAAAACTCAGCGCCCAGCAGCGCAACCGCGAGCAACTCGATCCCCTGCTCTTTCGTGAAGCGTTTGATCCGTTGTTCGATGTGCTTGATCAGGCGGATAGAGCGTTCTTGCTTCGTGCGCTCCACCTGACCGATAAAGAAATCGCCCAAGAGCGCGAAAAGCTGAATGAGAGAGCCCGAGCCATTGAGGCGAATCGCCGAGCGCTAGATCAAGCATATATTCACATCGGGGACACCCTCCCCACCCCGGAAGAACTAGAAGCGCATCGCGAAGCTGAACGGCGCGCCGCTGAGGCGAAGGCGGCGGAGCGGGCGGCAGCCATTGTGCGAGCAGAAGAAGAGCAGCGACAACGACGAGCGCACGCTGACAAGATCGCCAGCCAACAGCTGCTCGCAAGAGCAAAAAAAGCCGCCGAAGTCGAGCAATCCCTTCACAGGAAGATCGCCGCCAAAAAAGCAGCTGATACCCGAGCCATGAACGCCCAGGAGCGGGCAGCATTTTGGCATAAAGACCCCGTAATGGCCCTCACCCTCCCCAAACACCTGATTCGACTTGGCCTCCTTGGAACCGACTGGACCCCAACCAATATCGACGCCCTCAATCAAGCAAAACAGGCCTTCGCCCTGCGGTACGCCCGACCGAAACCAGGGAAAATCGCCACCTTAAAGGACCCCGTGAACGATACGTTCATGCAAGATTTTCCCACAGAATCGGCCTTTTTATCTGCCCCTGCCCTTTCATGGGAAGCTTGACAGATTCGCTCGGTTTGAGTATCATTCGCCTACTAATTTCCTAACGTGGAAGGGCAGAAGCCCGCCAAAACCACTATGGCTCACAGCAAACGCTACAACGCTCTCAAATCGAACGTTGACCGCAAGAAACTCTATAAGCTCGAAGAAGCGATCGCCCTCACCAAGCAGCTCGCCACAACCAAGTTCGACAGCACGATTGAAGTGCACGTCAACCTCGGTATTGACGTGAAGAAAGGTGATCAGCAGGTTCGCGCCACGATTATCTTCCCTCACTCGATCGGAAAGGCGAAGAAAGTCGCTGCCTTCGTCAGTGCTGACAAAGAAAAGGATGCTCGCGAAGCAGGGGCAGAAATCGTTGGTGGCGAAGAACTCATCGCTGAGCTCGCTTCCTCCGGAAAAATCGACTTCGACGTCGCTGTCGCTACGCCTGACATGATGGCGAAGATGGCGAAGGTCGCAAAACTCCTCGGTCCAGCCGGCCTCATGCCGAACCCAAAGACCGACACGGTGAGCACCAACGTCAAAAAGATGGTTGAGGACATCAAGAAGGGTAAGGTCGCGTTCAAGAACGACCAGACCGCTAACCTCCACCAGTCGATCGCCAAGTCCTCGCTCGATGCAGCGAAGATCGCGGAAAACTTCACCACCTTCATGGAAGCCGTGAAGAAGAACAAGCCGGCGGCATCCAAGGGCGTCTATCTCAAGAGCGTCACGTTGACCTCTACGATGGGCCCTGGTATCAAGATTGATACAGCAACGATCTAATCGGATCACCAAAAACCTCTCGCACGAGAGGTTTTTTTGTTATTGTCGACCTTGACAAACCCCTGCAGATCTGCGATAATGGCCCACTCTCTGGAACCCCACTCTGTGGACCTCCTCCAGGGCGAAACGGACCAAGTCATGCGTCATCGTACCTTCCTCTTGCTCGTCCTCAGCTCCGCCCTCTTCCTCTTCGGCTGCGCCGGCAGGGCACCGACCGAGAACGCGTCGGACACCGACCCCCTCACCCTTGAGATCCGGAACGACGGCGACCTGCAGGCGTTCATGATCAACGCGAGCCGTCGCTCGCTCGCGCTCCGGCTCGTCGGCCCCTACTCGACACGCATGGGCGACGCGATCACGAGCCAGTCCGGCGAGGAGATCGTGCCGGTCCTCGGGCCGAACGGCGCCAGCTACACGGCCATCTTCCTCGCGAGCGAGAACCCCTCGAACGAGTTCTCGCTCCGGGTCTACGACCAGGGAGCGCCCCTCGTGATCAACGATGGCACGTGCCGGCTCCTGCTGGCGCGGCTCACCGTCATGAAGCGCCCCCAAACGGCCACCGCTCAGCCCCTCGCCCCGGCGTTCCTCGGCCTCGAGCCCGATGGGCGCGCCTGCCGCTTCCGGCGACGCCACTGACCCCACCCCTGACCCCGGCCTCTCCCACGAGAGGCCGGGGCTTCGCATTTTTGGCCTGACCTTGTTTTATTGCTAGCATGGCGGACATCTATGTCTGCAACCGGCTCTCTCCCCTTTCAACTCATCGAACAGCTTATTGACGCAGGATATGTTCGTGGCGCGTACAAAGGCCATATCCAACCTTCGTCGTTAGACCTCACGCTCACGGATACCTGCTACGCGATGCCAGGATCCCTCTTGCCGCGACCAGGTGAGTCGATCGAAGCGATCATCGCTTCACACAACGGAACGCCTCATCCCCTTGATCAGCCGCTGCGAGTTGGACAGGTGTACTTGGTGCGCTTAAGCGAGTTTGTGGCGTTCTCGCCAGATTTATCCGCCACGGCCAGCAATAAAAGCTCTTCAGGACGAATTAACCTGCGCGGACGACTCCTTGCCGATGGCGTCGCCTCGTTTGATGAGCTTCCGCGAGGCTATCACGGTCAACTCTGGATTGAGCTCATTCCGATGTCGTTTCCGGTTCGGGTCCACGCCGGTGAACGTATCAACCAGCTACGAATTTTCGCGGGCGACGGCCGGCTCTCACGCATCGAACACGAACTGCTCTACGCCACGGAACCGCTCCTGCGAACACAGCAAGGAGGCGCCATCGATGCGTCTCCCCTCCATGTAGGAAAAGCGATTACCATGACGGTCGATCTATCCACTCATGAAGTCGTCGGTTGGAAAGCAAAACATCAAGCAGAGTATTTCTTGGATATGAAAGTCTTTGATCATCCAAAAGAGCATTTTTTTGAACCCGTACACCGCCCTGCTGATGGGCAAATCCTCCTGAAACCTGGTGATTTTTTCATTCTTGGTACAAAAGAGAAGATTGTCGTGCCGCCAACATACGCAGCAGAAATGATCGCTTATGACGGCACGAAGGGTGAATTCCGCTCGCACTTTGCTGGGTTTTTTGACCCTGGATTCGGCTGGAATGAAGACGCGACACAACGCGGTACGATCGCCGTGCTTGAGGTTGAGGCCTACGGAAACCCCTTCTTTCTCCGTGATGGACAGCCGGTCTGCCTCATGGCGTATGAGCACCTTGTTGCTTCACCGAGTAAACTCTACGGGACAGAGCTAAACTCAAACTACGGACAACAACAAGGACCACGACTCGCCAAGTGGTTTGTGTAAGAAAAAACCTGACAATTCGTGTCAGGTGATCGCCTGCATTCGGCGATAGAGTTCGAGCGCCTCTCGTGGCGCGAGTCGTTGCCGGAGCGGAAGAGCGTCGACAATCGGCGCTACTTTGTTGTAGAGCTCCTGCTCTTCTGGCGTGAGATGAACACCTTCTGCACGCAACCCGAGATGAGATCGGCGACGTTCTGCCACCTTCGAGCCAAGGGCGAGGAGCTCATCTTGAGGGATTCCGAACAGCCGAGCTACGACCACCACCAGGCGCAACGGAAGCGTCGCCCGCCCATCGGCACATGCAGACAGCTCAACTCCTCCATCCCGCAATCCTCTGTGCTTGTACGAGAGTTTTCCGTCCCAGCGCTCATCGTATGGGTAGATTGTGTCGTCGGTGTCTTCATCCTGTACTTGCGCACAGAGCAAGGTTTCGATCACACCGAATCCAAACGGGTTATTCTTGACGAATGTTCGCACGAGGCGAGCCATGAACATCCGCGGATCCTCAACCTCCTTGCATAAACGCCATTCTTCCTCGGTCAGTCGAACAACCATCCTTTGTCCACCGTTCTTGAAATACACTGTATCCGCATCCGCGGAATGAACGTCTCGCCTGCTTGGAAA
>CALBSL010000032.1 GCA_937968025.1 uncultured bacterium | reverse complement strand
CCGCTTCGCGCGCTTTGGCGAAGAGCGCGAGCGCGCCCAGCGCAAGAACAGCGCCGGGCGCTGCGTAACCCACAGCCGCGGCGGTCAAGGCGCCGCGGCTCCACGCATCGGCGCGGCGCGCGGCTGACGCGATCATCATCGCCAGCGCCAAGCAAAAAGGCCATCGTCGTGCGAACAAGCGCATCACTTAACGCGGGGTATTCCGGAAATATATCCCGTCGATACAAAATCTCCGCATATTTAGTGCGACGATCAACGCCGTGTTCAAAAGAACGATACATGGCTTCAAGGATAGCACATCAAACTTGCTCTGACGACTCATCCACGATAATACTAGATGAGAGGAGGTGCGCATGATCGATCGCCCGCAGCGAACGTACTACCGTTCACTCGTGAACAATATCCATGCCCTTCCTGGGCTTGGGAGCGACTTCAACGGCGTGGTGAGCCTCGATCCGTCGTCGCCGCAAGATGCGGAATACCTGGGATCATTCACTGCTCGCGGGCTCCATGCCCCGATCCTTGATCTTAGCTTCCCCGCCCGGATTCGACGCCGGGGTCGCTATACCCTACTCACCCTCGAGCCAAACCTCCTGGATGAGCGCGCACTCACCGCCCTCCAGGCGGCTCTCCTTCGCGCTCGCCTCACCACTCGTGCGGCGTTGCGGCGGTTTGGCTGCCACCGCCACTCTCATCGCTGGGCGGTGACCATCCCGCTCCATGCGCCCTGCGCATTGACGCCATCGAGAACAGAAGGGCATCAGCACCTCCGAATCGAACGGGAAATCTCATGGTCCGCCTTTCACGCCGTCCTGAACGCCCTCGAAGAAACGCGGATCCTCGACTACACCCTCTTTGCAAGCTATTGCGTCGAAGAAATGAGCTTTGTCCGCCTCCCTGCCCCACACTAGGGCGGGATTTTTATGAAAAACGCCTCATCGGCAACGCAAAAACACGCCTTTAGGGCGTGTTTTTACAGATCCGGCAGCGGGCTACTCTTGCAGAACCGGGTTGGGTCCAACTACCATCGCTGCTGGTGGGCTTAACGACCGTGTTCGGGATGGGAACGGGTGTGACCCCACCGCTTGAGCCACCGGTTTCGCTTCACAAATCGCTTTATGAGGCAGAATCGGCAGCACAAGCTGCGGACTATATATCAGGATCAGATATGTGCAAGGCATCATGACTTGCACAAAAGTAGATACAACCTTGACGAAATCTCGTAAAAGATCTCTTCCATCCGGTTGTAGACCGGATGGTCAAAGCATTGGACTATTAGTATGACTTGGCTCAAGACCTTGCGATCCTTACACCTATCACCTATCAACCTCCTCGTCTCGGAGGGTCCTATGACGAATGTTAATCTTGGGAACGGCTTCACGCTTAGATGCTTTCAGCGTTTATCCGTGCCGAACGTAGCTACCCAGCGGTGCTCTTGGTAGAACAGCTGGCGCACTAGAGGTTCGTTGTTCTCGGTCCTCTCGTACTAGAGAACAGTTCCCGCAACATTCCACGCGCACAGTAGACAGGAGACCGAACTGTCTCACGACGTTCTGAACCCAGCTCGCGTACCGC
>CALBSL010000031.1 GCA_937968025.1 uncultured bacterium | reverse complement strand
GCATATCGCCGCATAGCTTATTCTCCCCAATCACAACCAGACCACATTAAAGGAGAAGAGACATCTACACGCTTAAATACAACCACAGAACGTCGTAAAAAAAGCGCTGGTCAACAGCTAAATATACAAACAAGCCCATCGGCTCTCCCATCAAACCCAAAGATAACACGAACTCTCAGCGACGCCGCTTCTCTCGCTACTGTAGCTGCTTCGATCCCCTCAGCCATCCCTCCTCTTACTCCAGAAACACCTACCTCACCGAGAGAAAAACAACCATCACATCCTCCACAACCTCCGTTCTCAGATCGCGAAGCTCGACCACTTCGACCATCGACACCGACCGATCCATCATCTATCTCCCCGCTTCGAACCAACCCACCAAAAGAAGGTGCCCGAACCATTCGCAGAACACAGCGTACTCAGACAGACTCGACGACTTCTCGCGTTCCCACCGCTACTCCTTCAGCTTCATCATTGACAACACCAGTTGTTACCAGTGATAACAAAACAAATTCATCATCTAGTTCTGCAACTGCTTCGAATTCACCGAGAAACATCTCTCCGTCTACAACGAACCCTCAACCATCTCTCAATCAATCCGAAATCAGACGCGTGCGTGAATTCATGCGCGGACAAAAACGCGGTACCAAAAACACCAGCGGAGAATCATCGCTTCGTGTTGATATTCCTCTCCCCAGCCATACCACTGCTACGTCACAAGCTAACATCACGCGCCAGCTGATACGACTTGGAGCGTTGGCCCAACTGGGTAGAGCCACGGCGGTTGCCGGTCAAACCCTTGCACAATCAGGACAAGTTAAAGCCGCCATCACCGGTTCGTTAGCCAACCTCAGTCGTGAACAAGGGCTAAACCAAGTACGGGCTGCCAAAGCCGTAACTCAAGCAAACCTCAATCAACTCACGGTAATCTTAGGCTATAGAACAAAAGACAGCGAAGCAACGAACGAAAATGTCTCAGAAGAAATGGTGGAGAATATTTCCAGCACACCAACACGCACGGCCGCGCAACCCACTCCTCCACAGGAAGCACGAAAACTCGAGCTTATTTTGGCACGTACACAACATCAACTCGACTCTCTGCAGCAAATAGAGGAAGCCTTGCAAGCCCTTCCTCCAAATACCCAAATTCCCAACGACTTTTTAACTACGCAAGGATTAGACAATCCAGTGATTGAGCTTTCTCAAAACCTCCCTACCTCTCCCGCCTACCCCTCGCCCACTCCTCAATCTTTGAAGAGCCGTCCATCATCTCCAACCAGTTCCCCCACTACCCCAACAGCCACAGATACAGCTTCAACCCCCGGCACACGCATCGGTGTTCCACCCGTTGCTTCGCGTTCTCCATCTCCAACGGAAACAAAAGCGACATCTCCGGTTCGTCTATCTCCTCCACTACGCTCAATGCTGGACATGAATGCTCGTCAAGCAGCTCAACCATCCATGAATAGCTCAAGTCTCAGTGATACACGCGCTCATGTACTTGGACAAGATACCTCGATCCCTGCAAGCGCATCTCATGTACGCTCTCCTCTCGATATACCACAAGCTCCCTCTGTAACAACTACAGATCAGGAAGATCGGGAAGATCAAGAAGACAGCCTCTCAAGCCAGACAGGCGAAGCACAGCGCATGCGTGATGAAACAGAACGCGCTCAAGCTTTCCAAGAACATCTTATTAGTAATCCTGAGGCATCAGATGCTCAACGCTTCTCAGATGAACAAGAACAGGCGTATTCAGCCTCGACCAACGAACCTTCTCCCATAGATGAACGGCTAGCTGCCATTCAAATGAATGCCCTGCAAGC
>CALBSL010000030.1 GCA_937968025.1 uncultured bacterium | reverse complement strand
ACCGTGCTTACGATCATCGCTTTCCCCGGGCAATGGATGTGGATCGCCGCTGGGAGCCTTGGGTTCTTGCTGCTCGGTGGGCAGTACTCTGCGCCGCCGCTACGACTAAAAGCCCGTCCGGGTTTTGATAGCCTGTCCAATGTTTTATACATCGTTCCTGTCTTGCTCGCCTGGGGGTTGAGCCAGATGAACGCGTCCTTTCCTTGGTTGCTCTTTCTTGCTGGTGCAAGCTGGTGCGCGGCGATGCACGCCTTCAGCGCCGTGCCAGACATTCGTGCCGATCGCGAGGCTGGCTTACGCACCATCGCCACAGAGCTTGGCGCAGGTGGCACCATCCTGTTGTGCGCCGCCCTCTACACCCTCGCCGCAGGTCTTGCGAGCGCCTGGCTTGGCGCAGCAACGCTCGTAGTGACCACCATCTATATCGGGCTCATGCTCTGTGCATGGATCGCTCGCCATCGTGAACGAGACCTCTTTGTTGTGTATCGCCTCTTTCCTTGGGTGAATCTGGTGGTGGGTTTTGGACTGTGGGTGATGGTCGTAGCCGCTTCCTGAGGGCATCTGACATGGTATATACTTACGTCATATGAACCAAGGAGAACGCTCTCTCCAACACCCCTCAGACGAACAACAACCCGTCGTTGAACATCGACGGGTTCGTTTAGGAGATGTTGAACTGCGCTACCCGCTCTACTCGAAAGAAGGTGGCTCCTACACGCGACTGCAAGACCTGCGTTTTATCGCTCCGAACGGCGAGGCCGTTGCGATCATGGCACTCTACCCACACGACATTGAAATCCGGCTTGTACAAGATAACACAAGGGAACGATGCGCCTACTACCTCCCTGCTCCCTTTGAAGAGGACACTCTCACCCCAAACAACGATCATGTGGGGGTTTTAACCCTTGAAACAACGACAGACGTCCTCATTCTCCTGCATGAACTCGGACATTTTTCTCAAGCGTACCAAGCCGAGTACAAACTAATCAGCCGCTTAGCTACAGCCGTTACTGATGCAGCGTACAACTGGAGAGACCCAGCAACACTTGAAAAACTCACCGTATTCCTTCCTCTCGTCCCTTCAGATACCGCCAGACGACTGAGCGCGCTCATTCAGGCAATGCGCGATGGCATCGCTTTCCTAAAACGAATCGGTCCTTACGCAGAAAAGCTCGCTGAAAGTGAGCGAGCCGTTATTGAAGCGCGCGCCGCTTTTCTCCACGAACTACGCCGACAAACAGAAGCAGATCCCCAATCAGACTTGCGTGATGAAATCCTCCGGGAACTGAGAGCACTCATCACGAGTTCTGTTTTTGAAAACAGCTTCCGAGGCGTTCGTCTTGAAGTTGATCCGAATGGTGCTACCTTACAAAAGGTCAACACTCGAACAAAAGAACCCCTCTGGAGCTCTCGTTTCCCGTTTTCAAGCAACGCGTGTCCCCAGCTCTACGCCTCTCTCAAACAACAAGAGGCGGCACATGATGAGGCGAATCGTGACTACTGGTCCATGAAAGACCAAGACAAAAGCTATCACCTCATGACCAAATTGGGTCAGGAGCTTCTGGCACATACCACGATCCTTCTTGAACGCGATGCGACACGACGCGCTCTCCTTGTTAAGCGACTTTTACGAGATCACTTCGAAACCGACATTGATCCAGACGGCGCTGGCACCAATCACGTCCTTCACCAAGCGCTCAACTCCTACGGCGCTCGATCCTGCATCAACCCTCTCGATCCTATCCGACAGACGACACGTCCTCAGACTTCAACGCCTGATCATCCTTGATCCCCTTCACCCGTTTCAACACCAATTCGGCGCTGATTAAGCACATCGGTACACCAATGCCTGGGTTCGTATTGGCGCCCACGTAGTACAAGTCCTTCACCTTTTTTGAGATGTTATTTGGACGGAATACAGCGGTTTGTCTGAGGGTGTGCGCAAGTCCAAGCGCGGAGCCTTTAAAGCTGTTGTAGCGTTCGGCAAACTCTTTTACGCAGAACGTGGTCTTGGACACAATACGATTCTGGAAATCCTCGATCTTCATTGTTTCAGCGATCGTAGCGAGGATTTTGGCTTCGTACCGAGCAAGATCAGCCGGCGTATAGCGTAGATCGGCGGCAATCGGAACGAGCACCACGATATTCTC
>CALBSL010000029.1 GCA_937968025.1 uncultured bacterium | reverse complement strand
CTCTACTCGCGCGCTTTCCGCTCGTCTGACTCAGGACGTGCTGGTTCGCTCTGCCTCGACAGTGCAAGTAGAGGTTGATACGCAACAAGTAACACAGGATGGAGGTACGTCTGCAACGCGTCTCCGTCGTGCCACGATGCAGTTGCAAAAACAGGGTGACACGTGGATCGCAACCTCCCTCACATGGGGCGACTTGCCGCTCTAACGGAGCTCGTGAGCGAGCTTTTGTACCCGGAACATTGCCTTAGTTGCGATGTTCCGTGTGCTTGGCTTTGTGCGGATTGTTCGCAGGCGATTCCCGTGTTTGACGGGCCTAAGCCAGCCCCCTTGCTTCCATCTGGTCGAGCGCCGCTGATTCCGGAGGTTTTTTCCGTCTGCGCCTACGCAGAGCGTCCATGGCAAGAGCTTATTCGAGGGCTCAAATACGAACGGCTTGAGGTGCTTACGCCGCATCTTCGCTCGGTTCTCGAGCGCTATCGTACGCGCATCACGCCGCGCTGGCCGTTTGGGATGGGAGAAGGCTGGATGATTCTTCCTATCCCGACAAACCCTGAGCACATCAATACTCGAGGTGGCGATCATATGGGCGTGTGGTTCAGTCTCGTTCAAGATTTGCTCCCTGAGGCGCAAGATGGTCGTGGTCGTCTCCTTCGGCGGACGGGTGGATCCGCACAAGCGGGATTTCTTACCAAGGGCGCCCGAGAACGGGCGGCGGAACACGCCTTCTTTCTCCCAAAGCCGCTCACCTCTCGAATCCTGCTCGTGGACGACGTTTACACCACCGGAGCCACCATTCAGGCCGCTGCGGAAGCCTGCACCCGCGCCGGCGCTCCCAGCGTTGCCTGCTTCACCGGAGCCTTTTCGGGAACGACGTAGTTGACGGAAAATCCAGTTAGGTATGTGATGAAGACGGTACTAATCCTTAAGCGTATACAGTCTATGGGTATTCTTCTTTGGATCCTTTTTGGGGCCCTGGTCGGGTGGGTCGCGTCTCTTATCATGAAGACGGATGCGAGTCAGGGGGTATTCGCCAATATTCTTATCGGGATTATCGGTGCGACCATCGGTGGATGGATTATGAGCACCATCGGGAATACCGGTGTCACGGGGTTTAATCTGTATAGTTTTTTGGTGGCACTCCTTGGCGCGGTTATTCTTCTTGGGATCGTTCGTGCGTTGAGGTCCTAAATGGGGTATGAGTTTGTCGTGCGTCGATTTTTTTCGGAGCGTTCGAGCGAATCATCTACGGATTTCCGTGTATAGAGATGGGCGAGTGCGCGTCACGATTCCTCGTCACACGACGCAGGTGGCGGCAGAGCTGTTTGTAGAAGCGAAAAAATCCTGGATTGAGCGAGCTCTCGCGAAGATGCAACGTCAGACGGTCGAGCGTCTCCCGGCGTATTCTGCGCGTGAGCTTCCTGAGCGGAAACGTGAAGCGCTTGCGCGTATTCGTGAGCGGCTTGAATATTTTGCAGGGGTGTATGGAGTGAGCTATCATCGCGTCACCATAAAACAGCTCACCACGCGATGGGGGAGCTGTTCTATTCGGGGGAATCTGAACTTTCATGTGCAGCTTCTGCGCCTTCCCGAGAGGCTTGTCGACTATCTTCTCGTTCATGAGCTTTGTCACTTGCGAGAAATGAACCATTCGGCAAGATTTTGGACGCTTGTCGCAAAAACCATTCCGGACTATCGCGTTTGCCGCCAGGAACTTCGCCGGAATTACGCCCTACGCTAAGCCTTTGTTTCTACGTACTCCCGAAAATTCTCGAGAATCGCTTGCCAGCCCGCCCGCTGAAGTGCTTCGGTGTTCTCTGTTTCTGCTTCGAAGGTCTCGGTCACGAGCACGCCATCAGAAGTCTCTTCAAACGTCACGTCGATCGTACGACCATCCGCCATCACTGACGCAATATGCGTTTTTGGGAAAATAGCTGTATACGTCCCAGAGAAATCAAATGACGCGCTTCCATCTTTTGCGGCCATCGTGTAGTGGAATGCGCCGCCAACACGGAAGTCATTTGTCCCGAGAGGCGAGTGCCAATCCGGAGAGGCATGATTCCAGTGCGTCACATCTTCTGGAGTGATCCAAGAAGACCACACCCGTTCAAGCGATGCATGAACGGGTGTTTGAATCGTGATACGTTGCGCCATAACTTGCTACGCCTGACGCTTCCAGAGCGTCGCGTATTGGGCACGCTGTTGCC
Organism: uncultured bacterium; assembly: GCA_937968025.1. GTDB lineage: Bacteria > Patescibacteriota > Patescibacteriia > 2-12-FULL-60-25 > 2-12-FULL-60-25 > JAGOUA01. Next base: position 7,558 of record CALBSL010000029.1, on the reverse strand, counting down.
ACAAGAAGGCAAGGTTCAAGAGGAGAAATACATTACCCATGATGGCTCCGGCGGTGAAAAGGCCGGTGTCCAAAAAGGCATGGAACCCAACGATGTTGAGTGTGATCGGCAAGAGGAGGAGCGCTGCCAGGGCCGTACGCTTGGTCCAAAGACAGAACAAGGCGATCAGGTAGACGACCGTGCTCATCCACATCACGTAGCCGCTGCCCATGAGCAGGGTGATGAACTGGAAGGCTTCAGGCGAGCCATACAGGTCAGGCGTTGGCGCAGGAAAGAGGCCAAGCGTCCCCAAAATAGGGGTGACCATGAGCAGGGAAAGGAGGACCTTGCCGACGATGGTGGCGAGCGAGGAGAGTTTCATAGTGCCTCCATCGTGCCAGGTTCGGGGCGGGGCGGCAAGACGTTCGAAAGCACACTCATCGGTCCGTTTGGATGTCCGTGCAGGACAAGATTCAGCTTCCGTTGTCTGTTCCAGCCTTTGATCTGCGCTTCTCGCTTTCGAGCGGCAGATTCTGATTCCATCGCCTCTGTCCAAATGAGCACGACGGGAAGATGGCTTCGAGTGTAGGCCGCGCCACGACCGGTATTGTGTCGTTTGACGCGCCTCTCAACATCATTGGAAATACCAGTATAGAGACTTCCGTCGCCACAGCGAAGAATGTAGACGTGCCATGGTGACATAGAAAGAACGAGGCGAGGTGTGTAGACCTCCATGATGCACGAATGTCCGTAGCTCAACGGTGGGAGTTTTTCGACTCCGCGTTGCTGCGCTCAGAACATTCGTCGCCCTTCAGCTTGCGTTGTTTGGATCGGCCGATCTTGTGTAGATGGCAAAGCCATAAGCAAGCGAAGCGCGTCGAATGGCGGAAAGGGCGAGATTCGAACTCGCGGTACGGTTGCCCGTACGACGGATTTCAAGTCCGTTGCTTTAGACCACTCAGCCACCTTTCCGTGAATGGCGAGAGGATCATAACGATTTTGAACGAAAGATGCAAAAATCCCTCCAGGTTGGAGGGGGTCACCACTCGGGTGGGAGGTGAGGGGTGGCGTTGAAGCGGATGAGGCGCCAGTTACCATGCACGAGCTCGAGCGTGGTGATCGAGGTGTGTCGGAGCTCGTGGAGCCAGGCCGTGCGGGGATCCAGGCCGATCAGCCGTTGTAGCAGGCACTTGATGGCGAGCTCGTGGGTGATGGCCACGATCGAACTCCAGTTGTGCTTCACCGCCTCGGTCGTCACCTCCTCCAGCCAGTATCGCATGCGCTGAGCGACGTCATGCATGGATTCTCCCTCGGGGAAGCGATAGTCCATGTTGAGTTGGTGCATCTCGCGCAGCACGTCAGGGGTATAGGCTTGGTCGCGGGGAGATCCGCCCAGGGGGCCGCGATCGATCTCGCGGAGCCGGTCGTCGTTACGCTCCATGACCACGCGCCCGGGGCGGAAGATGCTGAGAATGGCGTTGAATGTCTCTTGCGACGGGAACCCCTCCGGGCTTTGTGTTTCAGCGCGGAACGCCTTGCGCAGTTCCCTGAGGGTCTGCACAGCGCGAGGGAGGGGTGAGTGGTAGATGGCGTCGATGTGAGGCTTGTCTCTCAACCATTCGTCGACCAGCGCACCGATCTGTTCCTTGCCGAGTTCGCTGATGGCGTCCCCTGTGGCGGGGATGATGTCGTTGAGCTGGTTGTGTGTTCCGGCGCTTCGGATGAGATGGACTCGGAGCGAGGGGCGGGTGTTGGGCGTGTCGTTCATGGAGGCCTCCGTGAGACTAAGTATCATTTTTTTCATGATTCGTCAATCATCTGGCCGGCGCTCAAAAAGAAAATCCCTCCAGGTTGGAGGGGCTAGCGGATGGAGTATTCCGTGGTGAGGGTCTCGATGGTGCTCTTCAGGTGAGCGATGAGGCGGGCGGTCAGGGCGGTGTCACGCATGAGAGTATGGGCCTTGGCGACGATCTGCTCGCAGACGCTCGCCGGAAGGTGAAACGTGGCAAAGACCGTCCCATACTCGGTCGGGGTGAGCGAGTGGGCACGGTAGAGGGTGCGCAGAGCTTCGTAGTACCGTTCGATTCGTTCAGGGATCTCGTTGCAGGGGAGGGGGCTTCCCGGCGCTTCAAGGTGGATGAGCGCGGTTCGTACCCCCTGCTGGCAGAACGAACGTAGGTCCTCGACGAGCTTCATGGCGCTGATGTGGATGAACGCATCATTGAATGGCGCAATATCTCGAGCGCGATACGATGAGCCGAGGAGGTATCCCGGACCCATCAACGCATCGCACCGCAGATGGGTGTGCCACCCTCGTTCAAAGTCGGGGTGAGATGGTGTGAGATCGAACAGGGTGTGGGTGAACGATCGTTCGATCAGGGTGACGTACCGCGAGTCTGGATAGACGGCGCCAGAGAGGTACTCCTGTGTATTGGTGATCCCGAGAGATCGTTGGAGGGCGAGAGCGCACAGCACGTGGGTGGCGGCAAACGACATCGTGGCGACACTGTAGCAAGACGGTGGCGGCGGTCAAGGGATCGATTCCTGTGTCGGGGCAGATACTCTCCGCTTCTGCGGAGTTTTTTTGTATGAAAAATCCCCTCTGAGGAGAGGGGGGGGTCAGGGTTTCTTCGTGATCCGGATGATGGCTTCGACGATCTTGTTGTCGTTGTCGAATCGGTTCTGGACCGCCTTCATCGCGTCGCACTCGTCCCAGAGGCGCCGCAGATCGCTGTGCGAGAGTGGTGTGAGGTACTCCTGCAGCCATGTGCGGTAGTCCCCCTCGACGGTCATGAGCCGCGGGTGCTTGGACTCGGTCCCTAGCTCCTGAAGCAAGATGTTGGCCATGCGGGAAGGGCGCTGCGCCTGATCGTGACGATGCAGTAGTCCCGGGACGATCACTTCGTTCATGACCCGCTCAAGGAACGGGTGCCGCTTGTGCAGCAGGTACCAGCGCTGCAAGACGAAGATGAGCCAGGCCTCGTCCTCAAGCAGGAAGAGGAACTCGATGAATTCGTTTGAAAGGGAGGTGGCCATCTCGTAGGCGAATCGGTTGGTGACGAACGAGCGCATCGCCATCGCTCCGAGCGCCTCGCGAAACTGCTCGTCACCCGTTGCCTCTGTGCGGGTGGAATGAACGGCTTCGAGCTTTGCTCTGTCTACCGCAACGGTCGCTTGAGACCACGTTCCTCGCCTCAGGTCCGGGACGAGGAACGAGAGCGTCTGGTCGTGGCGTTGGTGCACGACGCCTATCAGGCCGTCGTCGATGCGCACGACGGAACCGGTCGGGTAGATGGAGTCGATCCAGGTCCTGGGCTCGAGCTCACGAGGCTTGGTACTCCACAGCTCGTAGCCCGTCGTCAGGAACTCGCTGAGGGGCTTGGACGGGGTGAAGCCGAGCTGGAACAGGGTGAGGAGCGAGGCATCCGTGGTGTACATGGGGCAGTCTCCGGGGTGAAAGGGCAAGGAATGCTAACTGTTTTTGCGTGGTTTGTCAATGGTGAGCGATCGTTTTGTATGAAAAATCCCCTCTGAGGAGAGGGGAGGTCAGCGCTTCCGGCGGGTGTTGGTCGACGCGGTCGCGGTCGGGGTCTTTAGAAGCGTAGCGAAGGAGCCGCCATGCGTTTGAATGGCCGCCTGCACCCAGTTGTTCATTCGTCCCAGGGCGGTGAGGCGATCCCAGAGCTTCCAGAGGTCGTCTTGCGCGAGTGGCGTGAGTCGCGTGACGAGCCAGTCGCTTTCGCACTGACCGTGAAGCTGCGTCTGGAGTCGCTTGTCCCTGAACTCAAATGCGTACTGAGTGAACAGGAAGGCGGTCAGAGGATCGTCCATGCCTTCCTTCTGAACGCGGTGCAGGAGCCCCTCGATCGTCACCCTCTCGAGGACGCTTTCCGGGAACGGGTGCACATCTTTGTTCTCTTCGTTCGAACGCCAAAGACCGAGCAAGGCGATCAGGGTATTGACATCGCTGAGGAGGAAGAACAACTCGCACTGTTCAGGCGAGAGCTCCTTGACGAACTCCTCGTTATTCCGTGCATAGTCCGCGGGATCCAAGAGCTCTGCCGCGATCGCGCTCACAGCCTGCTTGAGCAACTGTTCTTTCGGCGTGATCGGATCCGGTGCGTGGATGGCGGTGATCATCATTCGATCGGACGGGACACTGGCGCGCTCCCAGCGACCGAGCAGGAGGTCTGGTACGAGGAGGTAGCTGAGAGGATGCTCATCGCTTCGGACGATGATTCCGGTCAGACCGTTTCCGAAATGGATGGCGCTGCCGGTCGGGTAGAACTGATCCGCCCAGAAAACGTCTCCTTCGAATCGAGCGAACTGCTTCCAGAGCTCGTCCCCGCGCTTGAGAAAGTTGGCCAGGAGCGGGGAGGGGGTGAAGCCGAAGTCGTACTGTTCGAGGAGAGAGGGAGGGGTTGCCTGTGCCTTCATGGGATTCTCCGGGGTGAAAGGGCAAGGAATGCTAGCTTTTTTTGTGGGGTTTGTCAATCGGGACGCAGGCGAGTTGCGGGGCTGCTACTCGTCCAGCTTGCCTCGTTGCGGCATCGTTGGTACAGTCTCCCCGCCTCAACACGGAGAGATACCCAAGAGGCTGAAGGGGCGGGTTTGCTAAACCTGTAGGGGGTCAAAAGCCCCGCGAGGGTTCGAATCCCTCTCTCTCCGCCATGAAAGAACCACTCAATCTGAGTGGTTTTTTCGTTGTGTGGATAGGGGCGTCCTCATTCACGCTAAAACGTCAACCATGCGTGAATTATATCCATAAAATGGGTGATATTCACGGGTATGTGCCTGTCTTCATCCTTTCCGCTCTTCTCCCCGCACCGCCAGGACGCACAGGCGGATCCCTCCAAATAGGAACAACGCTCCGCCAACAAGCGCTTCGAGATAGATGCGTTTTGGGGGATAGCCGGTGGCACGGAGATAGGTCCCAACAAAGAACGCGATCCCCACAGCCGTCAGCAGACCGCCGATGAGGAGCTCTTTCAGCACGGCTCGCGAGCGAGTGACGTTCATAGGCCTAGAGCGACGTCGCCCACACCGGAACGACGCTCTGATACTGAAACGCACTGAGGTCGGTCGTGGTGCATTCGCCGGTGCTGAGGGCAAGAGAGAATTGCTTGTTCTTGTTCACGCCTCGAGCATACAGTACCAAGAACGCGCCTTGGGCGAGGTCTTGCAGAGGGAGAGGCTGTCCAAGGGCGTTCAGCACCGTGACGTAGGTAGGGCGGAGCGTGTCGCCAGACGGTTCCGCATCGGCGAGCGAGACTTGGCTTTCCGCATAGCGAAAGAGCTTGATAAAACGCTCATCGCCACGCAACGCCGCAAGCCCGTGCTTCCAGGCGGCCTGTTCGGCAGCGTCGGCATCAGAGGTGTTGCTTGCTTGCTGAATGCGGGCTCGTAGCTGCCAGAGAATAAAGGCTCCAGCGATGAGGATCACGAGCAAACGGGGGGAAAGGGGCATAGTGAGGGGATAGGGAGTATGTAGGGTATGGTAGGGGGTTGGGGGAGGCGGGGCAAGGGTTATTGGTATTCTGTTGGGAAGGATGCTACAAAAAGAGCAACCATTTTTTGATACAAACGCGCTTATGCCTACTCTCGAAGACCTAACTCATCGAATCATCGCTTTTCGCGATGCTCGTGAGTGGAAACAGTTCCATAATCCAAAGGACATGGCCCTCTCTTTGGTTCTTGAGGCTGGTGAGGTTATGGAGCATTTTCAATGGAAGAACCAAGAGGAAATGAAGCGGCACCTTCAAGAGCGTGGAACGGAGATTGGGGAGGAGTTGGCAGATGTACTATATTGGGTACTGCTCATGGGAAATGATTTTGGCATTGATGTATTGCAAGCTCTCGAAAAGAAGATCGAAAAGAATGAAGCTAAATACCCAATAGAAAAGGCAAAGGGGAGCCACACCAAGTATACACAGCTCTAGCGTATGATTATCTACCAGGCGACGAAGCAGGACTTCGTAAATCATGTGATCGGTGATGTGATTGATCGAATCATTGTCGATTTTTATTTCAAGGCAACCGGGAAGATGGTGGGGAAGTCCGAACAGGAGTCCTGGAAAAAATCAATGCGATATATGCGCGACGTGCTTCGTGACGAGGAGATTCCCGCTGATGCGGGGGTATCTATCGAGTACCAGATCCCCCAAACGTCTAAACGCATAGACTTTATCCTTACCGGGCAGTCACCCGAGAAGAAAGATCATGCTGTACTTATTGAGTTGAAGCAGTGGTCCGAGGCTCAGCTGTCTGATAAAGATGGTTTGGTAACAACCGGCTTCTTTGGAGAAGTAAGTCATCCATCGTATCAAGCGTGGTCGTATGCGGCACTCCTCGAGGGATTTAATGAAGCGGTGTACAGCGAGAACATCCAGCTCAAACCGTGCGCGTATTTGCATAATTACATCGAGGACAAGGTGATTAAGAACGACTTCTACGCAGACTATCTTCAAAAAGCCCCTGTTTTCTTGGAGGGGGATAGCGAAAAAGAGAAACTCCAGGAATTCATTAAGCGATTCGTGAAGTACGGAGACAAGACTAAGATTATCTACCGTATCGATAGCGGTAAAATTAAGCCATCAAAAAGCCTCGCGGACAGCCTGGCGAAGATGCTCAAGGGGAACCAGGAGTTCGTCATGATTGATGATCAAAAAGTAGTCTACGAAAACATCCTCGCATCTGCTAAACGCGCGACAGGCAACGAGAAGCGCGTTCTCATTATTGAGGGTGGCCCTGGAACAGGAAAGTCGGTCGTCGCGATCAACGCGTTGGTTGCGCTCACCAAAATCGGATTGAACACGCAGTATGTAACGAAAAACGCCGCACCACGAGCTGTCTATGAATCGATGCTCACGGGAACGTTACGTCGAACTGAAATAGGAAATTTGTTCTCAGGGTCTGGTTCGTATGTTGATATCGAGCAGAACGTTTTTGATGCGCTGATCGTTGACGAAGCTCATCGCCTGAATGAAAAATCGGGGATGTTTAAAAATCTTGGAGAGAATCAAATCAAAGAAATTATTGAAGCCTCTAAGTGCCCCATATTTTTTATTGATGAAGATCAAAAAGTCACGTGGTACGATATTGGAACAACCGATGAGATCGAGAGCTGGGCGAAGAAGAGCGGGGCTAGTATACAGAGGCTAAAGCTCTCATCGCAGTTTCGTTGTAATGGTTCGGATGGGTATCTCGCGTGGCTCGATGACGTGCTTCAAATTCGTGAAACCGCAAATAATCGGCTCGATACTAGCGAATACGATTTTGACGTCGTCTATTCACCGGTTGAGCTACGTGATTGGGTGTTTGAAAAAAATAAGGAGAAAAATAAGGCGCGACTGGTAGCTGGGTACTGCTGGGATTGGGTAAGCAAAAAGACGAAAGGGGTGTACGATATCCAGTTTCCTGATTTTGGTTTCGGTATGCGATGGAACTTGGCGACGGATGGGAATCTTTGGATATTGGGGACGGAATCCGTGAACGAAGCAGGATGTATCCATACTTGTCAGGGTTTGGAAGTGGACTATATTGGGGTTATCGTGGGGCCGGATCTCATTGTACGCAACGG
>CALBSL010000028.1 GCA_937968025.1 uncultured bacterium | reverse complement strand
CCGTGACAAGCTCCTTTCGCTGGGAACGCTCACCGACCCAAACAAGCTCGCCGATATCTACCGCGTGGTCAGCAGCCACATTCAAACGAGTCTCTCTGTCTGGGAGCTCCTCCGGTTCGCTCCGCTCGCAAAAGACTTCAACCGGGAGAACATCACCCTCCAGGTGCTTGATGACCGCCCAAATGGCGTCCTCACCTCCGCGACGGTCAATGGCGCCTACATGCTCTTCCCAAAACAACCGGACTGGTCAGAGGTCCGGGCGATCGTCCAGAACCCCTTCTCCACGGAAACCACCCGCAAAGAAGCGCTTCGCCCAGAGCAGAGCATTCGTTTAGAGATCAAAAATGGGACATTTCGCACGAATTTCGCCGCTCAAGCCGCCGCTCAGCTGGAAAAAAACGGGTACGAAATCACGAATCTTGGCAACGCCGCCAAGCGCGGTTTTGAACGAACAGCGATTTACGACTTGACGAGCGGCAAAAAACCAGCTGAACTGGCCCGACTACAGAAGCTCCTCCAGGCAGATGTGGTCAGCATCACCCCAGATCAGATCAAAACCGATGCCAATGGGACCGCCCGCCTCTTTCCGCTCGACGCCGAGACCACGGAGCGCTCGTATGCCCAAACCACGGATTTTCTGCTTATTTTAGGCGAAGCAAGCTTTGCCTTTGTTGAATCGAACTCCTATGTCCGTTGAACGCCCACCCTCCCCCCTCCCTCGCGTCGCCCTCGTTGGACGCACGAACGTCGGTAAATCCACCCTGTGGAACCGATTTACGGAACAAGCGCAAGCTCTCACGAGCCACAAGCCGCACACCACCCGCGACCGTCGCTACGGACGCGTCACTTGGCGTGGCGACGTATTTGAAGTCACCGACACCGGTGGTATGGACGTCGAAAATGACGACATCGGTCAGGGGATCTTTTCCCAAACCACCCTCGCCTTCCACGAAGCTGACCTCGTTCTGCTGCTTGTCGATGGAAAAACGGGGCCACTCCCAGAAGACCTCGTCATCGCGAACCACGTACGAGCTTCAAAAAAACCCGTGATCCTCTTGGTGAACAAGATCGATAAAGCGAACGCCCTCACGGAAGGGATTAAAAACGAATGGAAGCGTCTTGGATTTGGCGCACCACAACCTGTCAGCGCCGTGACAAGCTACGGCGTAGGTGACGCGCTCGACCTGGTTTACGAAACGCTCACCACGCTCGGCAAGCCACCACGTCCCTATCACGAGAGCCAACCATTGCGTATCGCGCTCGTTGGTCGACCAAACGTGGGAAAATCCTCGCTTACCAACGCCATTCTTGGCGAGGAACGTGTCATTGTTTCGCCTATCGCTCACACTACCCGAGAACCACAAGACACCGAGATTCGCTACAAAGAGCGTGATATCGTCATTGTCGACACGGCCGGCATGCGTAAAGCAAGCAAAGTGGATGACCGCATCGAAGAAGAAGGGATCAAGCGCAACCGCCAGGCGATCGACGACTGTGACGTGGCCTTTTTGGTGTTTGATGCCACCCAAGATCCAACCGCTCAAGATCGTCACCTTGCGGGTATGCTCGAATCAGAAAGCAAGGGGCTGCTCCTCGTGGCCAACAAGTGGGACCTCGTGCACAACAAAACCACCAAGAGCACGAATGAATACGAAGCGCTCATTCGCCAGTGCTTCCCCTTTTTGAGCTGGGCGCCGATTGTGTTCACGAGCGCCACTGCTCGACAACGCGTCCACGCCATTCTTGATGAAGCGATCGCTATTCAAGCCGAGCGCCACCGCAAGATTGAGTACAATGCGCTCAACCGCTTGCTGAAAGCCTGTATTAAGTCGATGAAACCTCTGGCAAGCTACGGCCCCAAGTCTCCTCGCATCTACGATATCGCTCAGATCGGTATGGCACCGCCAACGTTTTTGGTCACGGTTATCGGCGAAAAGGAATCGATTCACCAAAACTGGGTCCGCTTCCTCGAAAAGCGCTTGCGCGAGAAGTTTGGTTTTGAAGGCACGCCAATCGTGGTGAAAGCGCAGAACATTCCTGCCGCAAAGTCCTCCAAACGCCACAACATGCACGGCCCTGGGATGGTCGCCGTTGCCGGAGCGATCAAAGAAAAGCCAGTGCTCGTCAACCAGACTCGTCGCCGTCAAAAGTGGCGCTAGACTTCTTCACGCCCTTTGTATGAAGCTCATTGTTGGCTTGGGAAATATCGGGGAAACCTACACAGAGACCCGACACAACCTCGGTTGGATGGCCGTCGAAGCGTTTGCTGCGACCCACCAAGCTGGTACATTCTCACGAAAACCAGCGCTACAAGCCCTCGTCGCCACCGTGCACTTGGGCGAATCGACGATTCTCGCCCTACCGACCACGTACATGAACGCCTCGGGACGTGCTGTTCGGCTCTTGGCAGATTTCTACCATGTTCTGCCGGAAGCCATACTCATCGTGCAAGATGAACTTGATCTTCCGCTCGGGGCCATGCGCTTTTCCCTTGGTGGCGGTGCGGGCGGTCATAACGGCATCCGCTCGATCCAAGAAACCTGTCCGGATGCCCTCTTTCCACGCCTGCGACTAGGGATCGATCGACCAACCACCCCGCAGCCGATCGAAAAGTACGTTCTTGAACGCTTCTCGAAGGGAGATGATCCCGTGATCAAACAAACCCTCGAGCGAGCCGTACAAGCGATCGATACATGGAGAACGGCCGGACTTGACGCCGCCCAACAGAGCTGGAACGGAGTGAGAGCATGAGGCTCTCACTTTCTGTTTCTGAAACACTCGAACTCGTTCTCGCGACGAGTCATAAGGCCGTGCCACGATGCCTTGCCGCCCACCCAGTCTCAGGTGACCTGCTACAAGCCACCGCGCAGGATCTGAAGCATCACGGATGGCCAGATCGAGTAATTGCGCTCTGGCTCCAGCACAGAACCCGGCTTGATGTCGCTTCCCTGCTTAACGCTTGTGAACGACACGATATTCGTCCCCTTCTCCGTTCGCACGCAGCATGGCCGGGGCGATTCAGGCATCTTGGAGCACATGAACCTCGTCTCCTGTTTGTTCGTGGAAACCTTCCAACCGTTCCACATATCGCCATCATTGGCACACGCGCCCCAACGCCGTACGGGCTGCGTGCCGTCGATACGTTCGTTCAAGAAATGCGCGGCGCCTCTATCGCTATTGTTTCAGGACTTGCCCTGGGGACGGATGGACGGGCGCACCGCCAAGCGCTCGAACACGGTTTTCCCACCACCGCAATTCTTGGCTCAAGCATCGCCGAACGTGAACTCTTGCCGCAAACACACGCGCCCCTCGCCGAGGCCATTCTTGCCGCCGGAGGAGCCGTTCTCTCGGAGATCGCCCCCGGTCGACCGGCGCATCCCGGCTCATTTCCGGAACGCAATCGCTTAATCGCGGCGCTGTGTCATGCGCTGATCGTCACGGAAGCAAAAGAACGTAGCGGGACATTGATCACCGCGCGTATCGCGCTTGAACTTGGTCGCGAAGTCCTTGCTGTGCCGGGGAGCATCTTCTCGCCAACCTCGGTGGGGACGCATGGCCTCCTAGCTGCTGGCGCCCGCCCCTGCACCCATGCGCACGACGTGTGGAAAGCCCTCGCCATAGACGCTCCCTCCGGTATGGAACAAGGGCGTCTGACGCTCCATCAGAATCGAGAGGATCAACCTCTTCTCGATGCGTTTCTCACCCATCATGACGGAGTCACCGTCGATGAGCTAGCGCAGCAGACCGGTCGAACAAGCGAATCTCTCCTGGCTCGACTAGGCCTGCTTGAGCTCCAAGGTCTCATTCGGGAGATCGGTCCAGGACGCTGGGCTCGACACGGTCTTGTGTGATTTTCCCTTTCTTGTGCTACCATCAACCCCATATGCGTCACCTTGTGATCGTTGAGTCCCCCACCAAAGCGAAAACCATCCGTAAGTTTTTAGGCTCAGATTACACGGTTTTAGCCTCCATGGGCCACATTCGTGACCTCCCACAATCGGCCGCGGATGTGCCGGCAGATTTGAAAAAAACCCCAAAAGGTCAACTTGGCGTAGATGTCGACCATGATTTTGAACCGCTCTATATTATTCCCAGCGGAAAAAAGAAGACCATCGATGAAATCAAGCGCGCGCTCAAAGAAGCGGATGATCTCTATTTAGCAACTGACGAAGACCGCGAAGGAGAAAGCATCAGCTGGCACTTGCTCGATGTGCTGAAACCAAAAGTTCCGGTTCATCGCACCGTGTTCCACGAAATCACGAAATCCGCTATTGAAGCCGCGTTTACCCACCCTCGCCCTCTGGACGAGGATTTGGTGCGCGCTCAGGAAACACGCCGTATCCTTGATCGTTTGGTGGGTTATTCGATTTCTCCCGTGTTGTGGCGCAAGATTTCGTACGGACTGTCGGCAGGTCGTGTCCAAAGCGCCGCTCTGAAAGCGATCGTGGATCGCGAACGTTCGCGCCTTGGCTTCACAAAAGCGGGGTACTGGGACCTCAAAGCCCAACTCGAAGCTGAAGGCACCACGTTCGAAGCGACCCTCCAGTCTGTGGGTGGCGTGACGGTCGCCTCGGGAAAAGATTTCGACGAAACAACCGGGACGATTAAACCCGAGAAGAAGGTGCGCTTGCTCTCCGAAGCGGATGCCAAAGCGCTCGTAGAAACCGTGCGTGCATCAACGCGTTGGACGGTTGCTGGCATTCAGACGAAAACCGTCAAAAAACAATCGGCAGCGCCATTCATCACCTCAACGCTCCAGCAGGAAGCGAACCGTAAACTTGGATTATCTTCAAAGGAAGCGATGCGCACCGCCCAGTCCCTGTACGAACATGGGTACATCACCTACATGCGTACTGACTCGACGAACTTGTCGAAAGAGGCCGTGCAACGCATCCACGAAGTCGTCACCCAGCGATACGGCACCGAATACCTCGCTCACGGCAATCGTCATGACGCCGTCGCGAAAGGAGCGCAAGAAGCCCACGAAGCCATTCGTCCTTCGCTTGATTTTCGCGCCCCTCACGATACACCGCTCTCAGGCATTGAACGCGACCTATACGAACTCATCTGGATGCGCACGATCGCTTCGCAGATGGCGCCGTCTGATCAGGAACAAACCACTCTCACGTTTAACGAACAAGGAGCAACATTTACTGCAAGCGGTCTACGCATTCTCTTCCCAGGGTTCCTTCGCGCCTACGCCGAAGGTCACGACGACCCAGAACTCGCGCTCGATGAACGCGAACGCCTACTCCCAGCGCTAAAGGAGGGCGACAAGGCTACCTGCCAGACCCTCGAACCGGTCGGTCACGAAACAAAACCGCCATCCAGATTCACTGAAGCTGGCTTGGTTCAGTATATGGAAAAAGTGGGTATTGGACGTCCAAGTACGTACGCGAGCATCGTCAGCACCTTGCTTGATCGTGGCTACGCTCGCAAACAACAGTCGGCACTCGTCCCCACGTTTACCGGCATGATCGTCACGCAATACATGGAGCGCCATTTCCCGATCTTTGTCGACGCGCAGTTCACCTCGCGCATGGAAGAAGATCTGGACCGCATCGCCGAAGGCAAAGAGCAGTGGATTCCTTACCTCAAATCCTTCTACTTCGGTGAAACAGGGCTCAAGCACAGCATTGAACAGGAGCTCCAGGCGGAACCAGATACCGAAACCCGCCGCCTCATGCTTCCAGCCGTCCCGAACGTGGAAATTCGCCTTGGGCGTTTCGGCACGTATGTCGAAGGCCTCCATCCAAAACATGGAACTCCGGTGAAATCGACCATCCCAGATACCGTGGCTCCCGCAGATCTTACTCCGGAAACGCTCGCTGAGTTCTTGGGCCAGCAACAACAGGGACCAACGAGCCTTGGGGTCGATCCTGTGAGCGGCTTGAACGTCTATCTCCGCACCGGCGGATTCGGTCCGTATGTACAGCTGGGCGAAGATCCAGAAGAACAAGGCCGTGGCGTCAAGAAACCGAAACGCTCCAGCGTGCCTAAAGATGTTCCGCTCAACGAGCTGGGCCTCGAAAAAGCCCTCTTCCTCCTGTCTTTACCAAGATTGCTCGGAACCCACCCAACCACCAACGAAGAGGTGCGTGCCGGTCTCGGACGCTTTGGACCATACGTCGTGCATAACGGTGATTTCCGATCATTGAAAAAAGAGGACTCAGTCTGGACGATCACCCTCGAGCGCGCGCTCGCCCTCCTCGCCGAAGAAAAGAAGGGTCGTGGACGAGGGGCGGACGCCGGCACCGCGATCGGCACCCATCCGAGCGACGGGAAACCGATCACCCTCCACAACGGGAAATATGGCCCGTACGTCAAACACGATAAGGTGAATGCCACCATTCCAAAAGACCTTCAAAATACGACCATCACCGTCGAGCAAGCGATCGCGCTTCTCGACGCTCGTGCCGGAGCAAAAAAACCAGCAGCAAAAAAGCGAGCGGCGCCACGCAAGAAAGCATCCGCTTCCGCCTAACAAAAACATCGCCGTTGTGGCGATGTTTTTATTGGTTGCGGGGGTTGGATTTGAACCAACGACCTCTTGGTTATGAGCCAAGCGAGCTGCCGGGCTGCTCTACCCCGCTACGAATGTGGGCCAAGTGTACTGTCCGCCCCGTTTGCTGTCAAGCAAACCCTCCTGAGTTGACGGCCCGTGTCCCATTTTGTATTCTCTTGCCACGCCGGGATGGCGGAATTGGTAGACGCACGGGACTCAAAATCCCGCGATCGCAAGGTCATGGGAGTTCGATTCTCCCTCCCGGCACCATAGAAAAAGAGGCTCTACGCCTCTTTTTCGTTTCAACGAAACCACTGAATCATCCCCGCAATGGCCGCCGCCTGCCCACCGATGCCGAGCCACATCGGCACGTCTCCGTAGCGCTTCGAGACCAGGTTGTGAAAGAAAAAATGGAATCGATGAAAACCATCCAAGGCTTGAATTTTAAGCTTTTCACGAGCCCCCACCAGCACGTCTGGAACAACCCCACCAGCAATCCCCCAAGAGACCGTCCCTCGCACCGCTTCATGCAACGGCGAATTGAGGAGGACAAGGGTCAGGATAACGGCGCACGCCGCGTCGGTACCAACATACGCCATCGCTCGTCGTACTTGTTTGCCGTTCAAATAATTTTCGTATAAATCAGCGTCACCATGTGGGATGATATCGATCAAGATATGCGACAAAAAACCCACCCCAAAGGCGAGCAACGGTCGATCTGGCGCCACGAGGAGACCAAGTGAGGCCCCTGCCATGACATGCGTTGTGAGCAGCATACGTCGGGGCCAGAATAGCAGCTCCCCCCTCTTTTGTCGATCACCGAGGCTCTTGCGTCGTAAAACACTGTGCCGCTGTTCCGTTCGCTCTTGCGCCACCGCTTGCACCAGGCGAATGATCTTGTCAGCGCCTCGGCGGGTGTGATACTCTCCCCCTGCTTCCTGTGGCGGGATAGCTCAGTTGGTTAGAGCGTGGGACTCATAAGCCCGAGGCCGTGGGTTCGAATCCCACTCCCGCTACCATAAAAACACCTCCGTACGCACGGAGGTGTTTTTATATTCAGATGCAGCGGTGAACGTCCGTGCTTATCTGCTCCATCCAAAACTCTCAAATCCCCAAGCGGTCAACGACTTTACGTCCTGATACCGCGAAAAATGATCCGCACTCCCCAGCGTCACCGCGATCAGCTCATTCCCCGACCCGTCCTGCGTTGCCTGCGCGAAACAGAACCCCGCTTCTGGCAATGATCCCGTTTTTCCCGCAAGGATCGAGTACGGTTTTTTATTCAAAAATGAATCGAGAAGCAAATTCGTGCTCTGAATAGAGTAGCGTTTGCCGCTCTTTCCTGTAAGTTCGACAGAAGATCGCTTGGTGATCTCGCGAATATCAGAATAAAATAAAGCGTTTCTCAGCATGAATGCCACATCTTGCGCAGAAGCAACATTTGTTCGATCAAGACCAGTTGGATCCGTAAAGCGAGCGCTCGAGAGACCAAGCTCTTCCGCTTTCGCGTTCATAGCCGTCACAAACGCCTCTTTTCCCCCAGGAGTTGAGCGAGCGAGGGCGTTCCCAGCACTATTCACCGAACCGATCAGCAGCGCCTGCAGCAGCTCGCGGCGCGTCAGCACCTCACCCCGTCCAATCACCACTCGCCCTTCAAGCGGTTCGTCCTCTTTGAGAAGCTCAATAGGCTCATCTAAATCCGCTTTCGCATCCAAGACGACCATCGCCGTCATGAGCTTTGTGAGACTCGCGATGGGCAGCACGCGCCCTCCTTCATGACTCGTGAGAATCGCCCCGCTTTTTCCATCAACAAGGACAGCTGCCTGCCCAGTGGTGACAACACTCGTGGCGGCGTTTGCGAGACGGATCGGCGCCTGATGCT
>CALBSL010000027.1 GCA_937968025.1 uncultured bacterium | reverse complement strand
TCGCCTTTTTCGCGGCGTTCCTCCTTACCTGGCGACGTGTTCGTCAGGGGGTGTTGCGTTGGTTTGAGGGGGTGCTCTGGACCGGTATTTGGCTCGGCGCGTGTGCGGTGCTCTGGCGTCCAGAGGCAACGACCGTCGTCGCCAATGTCTTTGGGATTGGTCGTGGGGCGGACTTCATTCTCTATAGCGCGGTGATTTTATTGACCTTTGGCTGGTTTACGTTGGCGCTTGCGTTTGATCGTATGGAACGCCGTCTCACGAAGATGGTTGAAGCGCAGGCACTCGATGCATTTCGTCGTGAACAGCGTCGTTCGTAGCTATGCGCATCCGTCACGTGGCCTGTATTGCGCCTCCGCGCTTAGGTGGGATCGGGATGGCGGCTTGGCGTCAGGTTGAGGCGCTGCGTGAGCGTGGACATGAGGCGGAATTGGTCACACCGTATCATCCGAGTCTTGATGGTCGTGCTGGTGTTCGTGGGTGTCCGGTCTTGGGCGCCTGGGGAAACGCCGCGCTCTTGCGGTCTGCTTCGTCGCTGTGGGAGGGGGTGGATGTGCTGCATCTGCACTATCCCTTTTATGGGGCGGCAGAACAGCTGTTGTGGCTAAAACGGGCCGGAGTTCCGGTGGTGATCAGCGTCCACATGGATGCCGCGGCAGACGATTGGCGTGAGGGGGTGTTTCGCGCCCATCGCGCATTGGTACAGCCGTGGTTGCTCAAGCGCGCAGATCGTCTCATTGTGGCTTCGAACGATTATACGACAACCTCATCTTTGCGCGGGTTTATGGACCGGTATCCAGAACGCGTTGAGGAGATCCCATTTTTCATTGATGAAGCGCGTTTTTCTCCGGGACCGGTCGGGACAAGAAAACGGGGGCTACTCTTTGTGGGGGCGCTTGATCGCGCGCATGAATTTAAGGGAGTCGCCGAGCTACTTGCGGCGGTTCAGCGTTTGCCGCAGGAGACACTGACGATCATCGGGGATGGTGATCGTCGTGCGGCGATCGAGGCAGAGGTTGTGGCGCGTGGAATGGGATCACGAGTGACCTTTCTTGGACGAGTATCAGAAGAGCGCTTGATTGAAGCCTATCAGCAAGCAGCGATGTTGGTTTTTCCCTCGACGTCAAAAGCGGAGGCGTTTGGCCTGGTGGCGCTCGAAGCGCAAGCCTGTGGCACGCCCGTGATCGCCTCACGTCTGCCTGGGGTACGAGAAGTGGTCCTTGATGGAGAGACGGGGGTCTTGGTTGAACCGGGGTCTGTGGATGAGCTTGTCGCTGGTATTCAGCGGCTGTCGAGTGACGAGGCTCTTCGCAAAACGTTGGGCGCCGCCGCGCGAAGCCGAGTAGAACAGCGGTATTCAAAGGAGCGGGTCGTCTCTCATCTTGAGCAACTGTATAGAACTCTATGCGCATCGCGGTCATAACTAACGCGTATCCTCCGGAATCTCGAGGGGGTGCAGGCGTCATTGCGGCAGACCTTGTCGAGCTTTGGCGTGCCCAGGGGCATGAAGTACGGGTCTGGTCTCGCTATGCAGCGTGGCTCCGTTCGCACGCCCTCCGGCGGTTGGTTGGGCATCTCTGGGATGACCGAGTTGGAGGGGTCGATCTTGTTCGTGACGTTGTGGCATGGAACCCCGATGTCGTTGTGACGCATAACCTCACGGGGCTTGGTTGGACGATCGGGCGCCGCTTGCAGGTCGCTGGAACGGCATGGATCCATATCTTGCATGACGTTCAGCTCTTCGAACCATCTGGGACGGTGTATTCAACAAACATCACGTGGTGGCAACGCTGGTGGGGGTGGTATCGTCGATCGATGTTTGGTGTTCCAGATCGTTTGATTGCGCCTACGCAGTGGTTATTGGATCAGCACGCCGTGCGTGGGTTTGGTGCGCGCGTGCCGTGTGTCGTGATTCCGAATCCGTTGCCCGACGTCGGTGTTCATCCACCCATTGAGCCGGTCGAGACCCAGTGGATGTATGTTGGAAATATGTCGGATCAAAAGGGGCTGCCGCTGATCAATCAGCTCGCAAAAGCTCGTCCTACGGAGGCATTTACCTGCATCGG
Organism: uncultured bacterium; assembly: GCA_937968025.1. GTDB lineage: Bacteria > Patescibacteriota > Patescibacteriia > 2-12-FULL-60-25 > 2-12-FULL-60-25 > JAGOUA01. The sequence goes on along the minus strand of CALBSL010000027.1, from coordinate 6,408 downwards.
AGATGGACCATGGCGGCATACGCTTGGCATGTTGCCGAATGTTCGCTGTGTAGGACAGGTTCCGCGAGAGCTGGTTCTGCGCGAACTTGTGCAAGCCCGAGCGGTGCTAGCGCCATCACGACTGATTGAGAATCAGCCGACCGTTATTCTTGAGGCGTTTGCGTTGGGCGTTCCGGTGATTGCTTCGGCAAGCGGGGGGATTCCTGAGACGGTCGGAGCGGGTGGGCAAGTTGTGGCGCTTGAACAGGACGCCTGGATGCGCGCCCTAGACAAGGTGAACCAGGCTCCGGAGACGTGGCGAGCGCGAGCTGTGGAGCAACGCACGAGATTTGATCGTGCATCGATTAGCGTTCAGTGGGGGAAGGTGCTCTTGCAGATGCTTTCTGAGAAGAAAACTCATACACCCACACCTGATCGCCCATGAACGAGAGTGAGCGATCGGCGAACCCGGCAAGATGTGCGCGTACACGTTCCGCGTCCCACCAGTACGCATTTATCACGACATAGACAACCTCGCTGTTCGTGAGACGGGCAGCTTCTTGGATGGTGGCGGGACTCGCTTTGAGCGACGCGGCTTCGAGAAACACTTGATACAACCGTCCCCCGGTAGGGAGGGGATAGTAAAAGTTGTCCTCGTGATAGCGAGCGAATCCATAGCGTTCAAGCGCCGCCGCGCTCACGCTTTGATTGGCGAGAACGGCATATCGACGAGCGCCGGCTTGGTCATGAATCCAGCGAACGGCATCAACGTCAGCTGTTCCAACGCTCCAGCCACTGCTTGCCTGCGCAGCATCATGGCGTGGGAGGGCATCATACACGCGCACGGTCCACACAGCCGTGAGGAGCAGACACAGGCTCGCCCAGAGAAAGCCAGATCGCCCGCGCACGAGAGCGAGGCGTTGTGCGACCCACATCGATACCGGTACCGCGAGGAACAGAGCACTCAATACGCCTAAGCGTTCGGTATAATTTCCTCGTTCGTAGCTAATCAAAAACGAGAATGTGGCCGCTCGTTCAAGGACGAACTGGGTGAAGAGCAGCCCGATGCCGGTTCCTGCGAGCAGACGATCGTGTGGATTCTTGGGCTGTAGACAGAGCCAGGCGCCAATCAGAATGCCGCCGAGAGAGACGGCTGTTCGTGCCCACTCGGCACCATCAAGCCAGAGCGTAAGGGTTTGGCGTGGGGCAAGGAGAAGATCGGTAAAACTCGTGCGCAGCACCTCCCACTGGAGCCAGTCCCATGACCAACGAATAGGGGTGTTCCCGAGGCGGCTCTGTGCCCAGAACGCTAGCGGAATGAGTAGGAGCGCTCCAATAAACCCGAGGAAGCGCAGAGGAGCGGCGTAGTGCTTGAAGCGGGGGAGCGTGCCCATGCCAAGCGTCCAGACGATGCTAGCGAAAGGAAGTCCTCCCAAGGGGTGAACGAGTCCCGCCCAGAACGAGAGCAGAAGTGGCAGAGCCCATGCTCGGCCCTGCAGCCCCGGCCAGAGCGCAATGAGCAAGGCGCTGAATCCAAGGAGGTAGGACCACGTTTGCGGCGTTGTCGTGACGAACGCCCCGAGGGGCAAGAGCAGGAGAAGTGGCCACGGCGTCCAGCGAAGAGAAGGGGAGGAACGTCGAAGCAGGCCGACGAGCGCAAAGCCAACCACGCCAATGCTCGCAGGCACAAGCCAAGTATCAATGACGGTGAGCGGAAGTTCTGTCCAGCGACTCAGCCACACCGTCCAGACGTACTGACCGATATAGTACAGCGGTTTCGGTGTGAGGGTACCTGTACGCAGGAGAAGCTCTTGGCTTGCACGATGAATAAAGCCATCAAACCCATACCCAAGAGGATACAAGAGCGCGGGCAAGGCGCTGATCGTGAACCAGCTGATCACGGCGAGCCAGGCGGTGTGCGCGCATTTTTTGATGTGCGTTGCAATGATTCCGCTCGCAAAACAGAGGGCGAAGAAGAGAAATGTGCCATCCGGCAGGAGCGGCCACGGAGTCCGAATGCTGACGGATGCCTGATGGAGCAGGGCAGCTCGCACGATGAGCGCGGCGCTGCCGATGCCAATACCTCCCGCAAGTAGGCTGAGAAACGTCGATCGCTTAGAGGTGGTGGCAGGGGGCGTTGCCTCGGGGATTGGTTCAGGGAGATGCGGAATCAGAACGACAACCGCGGCGATCAAGGCTTCGAGCAGTGTCGCATTCACCACGGTCAACGGCAGCGAGGCGTAGTAGGCTAGTGTGTGGACAAGGCTGAGGCTCGCCGCCCACGCAATAGCGCCTCCAATGAACCGTTCAAAGGCGGTGGACCCCGCTCCAAAGAGTCGTTGACCCACCATCCAAGCGAGGAGAAGAACTAGGAATCCGTGCACGGCAAACAGGGCGGAACTTGGCAGCCAGCCCGGCTGAAACACAAGAAGAGCGTATCCAGGCAAGAGCACCAACGCTTCTTGCCATCGCGGAGAAAGGCGCATGTCGGCAGTGTAGCACGGGACAGAAGTCTTTTCAGGGAGATGCACATTCTTTATGCTAAGATGAGCCTATGCTCATGACCAACGATACGATTCGGTTGTACCCACACGATCATGTGATTCGCTCGTTGTTCCATTGGTGGGTGCCGAGGTGGGTGAGGCCGAATCATCTGACGGTTGTGCGTTTTTTCTTCACGCCCATCGTGCTCGCAGCGCTCTGGCAGGAACGATGGCTGGCGACGCTCGGACTGTTTCTCTTCGCGGCCTTTACCGACGTCCTCGACGGTTCGCTTGCGCGATTGCGGAAGCAGATTACTATGTGGGGGACGGTAGCGGATCCCGTGGCAGACAAGTTCTTGATTGGAACTGTCTCACTCGTTTTTGTGGCGCGTGTTGTTGGGTTGTGGTTGGCGCTTGCGATCCTGCTGATGGAGGTATTGGTGGTTATGGGGGTGCTGTACCGTCGATCAAAAGGGAGGATCAGTTCCGCCAATGTCTTTGGAAAGACAAAAATGTTTCTGCAGGTGCTCGCGATTTCCTGTCTCCTGCTCTCGCAGATTTTCGGTATGGCGGTCTTTGTATCGCTCGCGCTTGGCTGTTTTCTTGTGTCCTTTGTGTTCGCCTTTATCTCATTTTTGACGTATAGTTCTTGAGGTTATGCTGAGCCTTCTTCGCCGCGTCGTCCCGCTCCCCGTGTTCCAGATGTACCATTTTTTTCTGGCACGTCTTTCGGCGTTTGTTTATCGATATCCGTCTGAGGAGTTGATCGTGATTGGCGTCACTGGAACAAACGGTAAAACAACCGCCAGTTATTTGATTTCGAAAGCGCTTGAAGCGACGGGGGAAAAGGTTGGGTGCACGACAACGGCTGTTTTAAAGATCGGTGAGCGCGAATGGCTCAATCCGACCAAGATGACCATGCCGGGGCGATTTTTCTTGCAACGGATGCTGCGTCAAATGGTGGATGCAGGGTGTCGCTACGTCGTGATTGAGACCTCGTCGCAGGGCTTGGCTCAATCTCGGCATGTTGGCATTAGCTATGACGTGGCGGTCTTCACGAATCTCACGCCGGAGCACATTGAAGCGCACGGTGGATTTGAGGCGTATAAGGCAGCAAAAGGAATCTTATTTCACCATGTTGCGGCTCGTCACGCGAAGTATGTTGGCGGAAAACTCGTGCCGAAACTCGCGATTCTGAACGCAGACAGCGAGCATGCGGAGTTTTATGCCGCGGCGGCAAAGGGGGCGGATGTGGCGTGGTACAGCCGAACGGGGGTTCGTGGCCTGATTCCAGATGAGTACCATCTCGAGGCGAAGGGCACCGATCTTGTAGTAAAAGGAAACTACGGTCGCCTGCAACTCCCAGGGGCGTATAACGTTGAAAATACCCTCGCGGCTCTCGCGACGGCGGAAGCTCTCGGAGCGCCGATGGGAAAGGCGCTCGCCGCTATCTGCGCTATCTCGTTTGTCCCGGGACGCTATGAACTGGTAGATCAGGGGCAGCCGTTCCGTGTCATTATCGACTACGCCGCTGAGCCGGCAGCGATGCAGCAACTCTATGCAGCGCTTCGGTTGTCGCCGCGTAGCCGGTTGATTCATGTGCTTGGTTCGTGTGGCGGAGGTCGTGATGTGGCGCGTCGTCCGATTCTTGGCGAGCTTGCGGGTAAAGAGGCGGATATCGTGATCGTCACCAATGAAGATCCGTACGACGACGTACCCCGCACGATCATTGACCAGGTGGCCGCTGGCGCTCGTTCCGCGGGCAAGGTTGAAGGGCAGACGCTTTTTCTTATCGACGATCGTGCTCAGGCGATTGAGCGCGCGATCCAGCTTGCTCAAGCAGATGATGTTGTGCTCCTGACGGGCAAGGGGAGCGAGCTTTGGATGTGTGTGGCGAACGGCAAAAAACTCCCGTGGAGTGAGCGCGCGGTTGCTGAAGCAGCTCTCAAACGACGCACGGCGTTATGATTGATCTCTTTTCCCTCATCCGTCTTGCGCCCAACGAATCGATTGAGCGCGTGTACCGGTCGCATCCCTTGCGATTGTGGATCTTGCTCATGATCGCGGCGCTCCTTCTTGCTTTCCCATTCTTTTTTCTCTTTGATTTTTCAGGGGGATTGTGGGTTGTAGCGGTAGGAGTGTGGCTGCTTGGGGCGTTTATCTTGTGGTTGGCGCTCGATATCTGGAGTTCGTCGATGGTGATCGTCACCACCCATCGCTTGATGGGTGCGACGCGTGAACGCTGGGGCCGAGTGCGTATTCATGAATGGGTAGCGACCGCCGATACTCGTGTTCCGGTGTGGTCGGCAGGAACCCTCGTTGCTTGGCTTGGAACATGGGAATGGACACGAGAAGGGCAGACGCCGTTTGTCTTGCGTTGGGGGCGTCGTCCCGCGGTACAGAGCGAGGATCTTCCTGATACAGTCTCGTTTCGATCTCGCTGGCAACTCGCCAAACGTGTGCTCCGATTGTCTCCTGCAGACCTCAAACGCATGCAGAGCGTCATCGACGGAGAGCCTCGTGCGTGATACGCTTCGTGCATGGAATCGTCGCGTTCTTCACGAGGTTCGGATCGAACCTTTTCGTTGCCACTCGTGCTTGGATTGGGCGTGTTGTGCGTGACAGGATTATCTGCCGCCCGAGAACTCTATCGACGAGAGCGGGTGCGTACCGACCTGCAAACGCTTGAACAGCGAGTTGAGGCTCTTCAGGATCGGAAAACAGAGGTCTCGCAGATTCTCCAGCGATTACAAACGCCAGAGGTCATTGATCGTGAAGCGCGTCTCCGTCTGAACATGCAGAAGTCGGGTGAGCGTGTGTACATTCTCCGTGGGGAGGCGTGGGAGCAGCAAGAATCGGCCACGGCGCAGCTCCCTACGCTCTATAAAGATACGGTCGTTGAACCTGCGCGTAGCAATCCTGAGCGATGGTTACGGTACTTTTTTGTCCACTCAAATTCATAATCACGTATGTCTGTGTTTCAAGCCGTCCCGCGGTCGTTGTTGCGTGTTGCGGTTGGGATGATGGTTGGAATGGTGCTCGCGGCGTTTTTTGCGACGGGGGCGCTTATTCTTGATCGTCAGGCGACGGGTCCTTGGGCCACTCGCTATGCAGAGGCTGTGCCTTTGCCCGCCGCTCGCGTGGGGAAGCGGTTTGTGCTCTATCGTGACGTGATGCAGCGCTGGGAGACCGTTGATCGATTCCTTGCGATTGAAGAAGGAAGGGCGCCAGCAGGTCAGGTGCTTCGAACACGAACGGAATTGCGCCAGGAAGCGTACGAACAGCTTATTCGTGAAACCCACCTCGCTGCCCTTGCAGAAGAGCAAGCGTTCACGGTTCCTCCCGAGGTGATTGAAGCAAATATTCAGCATCTCCTCGCTCAAGCATCCACCACGGTGGGAGTCGTTGAAGGAGCGGCACAAGAAGCCTCTGTACCAACGGTCCAAGAGTTGAGTGACTATCTCCTAGCAACCTTCGGGTGGACGTTCGATGAGTTTCGTGAACGTATCCTCGTGCCGGCGCTGCGAGAAGAGGGGCTTGCGCAACGAATGATGACCACGAACGGAACAACGCTCGATGCTTGGCGAGCGGATGTGGATACATTCCTTCGTTCGGAGCAAGTGAAGAGATATCTCCAATTTTAAGCCAAATTTTGCCAAAGTCTTGCGTTATTGATGCCCCTCTTGTACTCTGGGGCCCATTGCGGGTATAGTATAGTGGCTATTATGGATGCTTCCCAAGCATCAGAGGCGGGTTCGATTCCCGCTACCCGCTCCATCCACCCATGAGGGGTAACCTCCTCGGAAGTGGTCCACCCACCCACGTTCGGAACACGAACGAAGGTGGAATGAGGGTACGAACACGAGAGGTTTCCCGGCGCATGCCGGGATTCTTCTGCCAATTTTGCTCAGCTGGTAGAGCAATGCTTTCGTAAAGCAGAGGTCCC
>CALBSL010000026.1 GCA_937968025.1 uncultured bacterium | reverse complement strand
AACATCTTGTCTTATTCGTGAAGATGGGGATTGGGACGCTATTCAGATCCCGGTGCAGGTCAAAGAGGTGTTGCAGAAGATGTGCACGGCTATGGCACCATATGACGCCTTGAGTATGGAAATCAATCCGTTAGTACTCCTTGCGGATGGATCTTGTGTGGCGCTGGATGCAAAGATTGAGTTGGATGATGCTGCTTGGTCGCGTCATACGGAGTGGGGGGAGTTTGTTTCTCATCGGTTGCGTGGCATGGGTAAAACGGAGCGTGAACAACAATTTAATCTATTATTAGATGCGGCCGGACATAGAGGTACGATGGGTAGATACGTTGAGCTTGAGGGCGATGTCGCTGTTATTCTGTCCGGCGGAGGGGCTAGCTTACAGGCGATGGATGCTCTCATGCGTGTAGGGGTGAAGCCGGGAAATTATTTGGAATCGAGTGGGAATCCTGACCCGGAAAGTTTGCGTAAGGCTGCTAAGATTGTTTTGTCTAAGCCGGGGCTTAAAGCTTTGTGGATTGCTGGTTCATTTGCCAATTTTACGGATATTCAGGCCACGGTTATGGCTGTATTGGGAGCGATGGATGATACGCAGGTACGCCTGCCCGTTGTGGTTCGTCGTGACGGTCCAAATGCGGACGTTGCTCAGACCGAAGCATTAGCTTGGTCGCAAGCGCGGAATATTCCACTAACCTTTCATCGTGGTGATATCGACCTTGAGACATCTGCGCAAACCGTGGCAACGTATTGCAAATAAAACTTTATTTTTATGTGGAAACGATTTTTACCGGATATACAGGTACTCATTCAGGGCATGACGGGTAAAGAGGGGATGCGCATGGCTAAGTGGTTGCTTGGAAGTGGTGTACGTGTTGTGGCAGGTGTAACGCCGGGTAAAGGTGGGCAAACGATCGAAGAGCGGCCTATTTTTAATAGTGTGGCTGAAGCTAAAGCCGTGTTTCCCGAGCTTGAAGTGACTAGTATTGTGGTGCCGCCATTGCGTGTCTTGGGTGCTGTTGAAGATGCGCTGGCGAACGGTATGCGCTATGTACAGATTCTAACCGAAAATATTCCGGTTCACGACGTGTTGCATATGCGTCGTCAAGCGGAAGCGGTCGGCGCTACGATTCTTGGTCCAAGCTCTGTAGGGTATCTGCAATTTCCTCAGTTTCGTGTTGGCTATATTGGAGGAGAGGAGCCGTTTCGTATATTAAAGGAAGGATCGCTTGCGGTCGTGTCCAATTCCGGGGGTATGACAAACGAGTTGTTGATGGGATTATCTCGTCGAGGGATTGGTATTCGTTGTGCCTTTGCGGTGGGCGGAGATCGAGTTGTGGGAACGTCGTTGCGTGATGCCCTTATGCATGTCGAAGCTTCTGCCGATGTTTCGGCGATCGCCATGTTTGCTGAACCAGGTCATCCTTTGTTGACAGCGCTTATCACAGGTGAATATAGCGTCAAAAAACCTTTAGCTATTCTTATGCCTGGAGATGTTTTGGATACATTGCCGCGTGGGATGCCGTATGGACACACAGGTACGGTTTTGGGAGAGGATGAACGTTCTGTGCCAGAGATGCGCGCTGCGATTTCTGCAAAGGGGTATGTGTGTACAGGATCGTTGCAAGAGATGTTTGAGGCATGTGAGAAGATGGTGAAATCGTTTAGTTGATGCCGCATGTCCTGCTAGTATTATTTTATTTTTTTGATGATAAAAATATGTCCTTCGGAATTATAAAAGATGGAGAATATCAATTGCGTGACGTACCGGTCTCCCGACTTATGCGTGAGCAGGATTTCACATCTGTTTTGTGCTTGACCTGGGTTGGCCGTCTACCTACGGAAGATGAACGTATACTTTTAAATGCGTGTTTGATCGCTTGCGTAGACCATGGAGTAGAGCCGCCGAGTGCTCATGTGACGCGACGCATTGCGAGCTGTGGGAAGCCGGTGGCTGATGCGGTGGCAGCTGGATTGTTGGCGCTCGGTCCTCGTCATGGGAATGCGGCTACGGCTGCCGGAGTATGGCTTCAGGAAGCGGTTACCTCTGGTCGAAGCGTGGTTGAGTTTGTTGAAGAGGTTTTAGCAAGCAAAAAACGTTTATCTGGTGTAGGTCATCCTGAATATACGGTCGATCCTCGTACTATGACGATCAAGGAACTTGCTCAGCAACATCTTCCTTCGACGGCTCGTCTTGACTTTGGACTTGAAGTCTCGCGTTTGATGACGGAAAAGAAAGGTAGTCCTTTGCCCTTAAATATAGATGGAGCGATGGGAGCTCTGATGGGCGATCTGGGTTGGCCACTTGAGATGGCGGACGCCATATTTTTAGCCGGGCGCACGATCGGGTTAGTAGCGCATGCCTGGGAAGAGATGGGGGCAACCTCCGGAGGTACCTATAAACGGGGCTAAAGGGTTTGACAGCTTTGTTCTGAATTCGTATCGTGAAGAAATTATATGACACAGACCAAGACGCGTTATTCCGTGGGTATTATGGGGACAGGGTTTGTCGGAGGAGCGTTAAAGCGTTACTTCGAGACCATAGGAGTTACCCCTTTTGCGTACGATAAGGGAAAAAATGAAGGCTCAATTGAGGATGTTAATAAAGCGGACGTAGTATTTATTTGTGTTCCTACACCTTATTATTTGGATGGAACGGGGTTTGATTTATCGTTTGTGTATAGCGCGATAGATGCTCTGGCGGGAGAGAAGATTGTTGT
>CALBSL010000025.1 GCA_937968025.1 uncultured bacterium | reverse complement strand
AGGACGAGATGGGGGTTCGACTCCCCCTACCCGCTCCAATAAAAACACCTCCAGCGATGGGGGTGTTTTTGTTGTTCGGGGAATCCTTCGTTCTTGCATTTGATGAGCGTCTTTTTTATCATACCGCCCAGCTCTTCGACCATTCGCCATTCATGAACCTCAGGGCAAGCCAGAAACCAAAGAACAGGACACCACCTATCACCCTCTCGAACGTCAGGTACTCGGGAGCGCCTCCTCTTCCTTGGTTGGAGCTCGTGGGGAACAACCGGTCACAGGCCTTCACTCCTGGCGAGGACCTCATGAATTACCCGTTGCACGCTCACAAGACAGAATCCACGTGTTGCGCTCGGTTTCGGCGAATGCCTCTTCCACGACGCCGCTACTTCCTTCCGATCGTGCGCCATTGTCTCTCCGGATCGTAAATCCGACCCTGCTCCCAGGTGTCGCGGATCCGCACGAAGAGCTCACCCGACCTCACGTCGGGTTTTTTCTATTCCCCAATTTGGCGGAGGTGTCCACGGTGTCGCCTGGTTCCACGCTCGCGCATACAACGATTTGAGCAAGCCAACCACATCTTTGCTTTCAATCACCAACCCCATGCACTCCGCTTGAGACGCGAGCAGATAGGCCCGGTCACTCAGCAAGACGAGCGATCCTGAGAATGGCGCCTGGTCTTTGGGCAACGAACGCACCTCCCACGTACGCCGATCAAAAAATGGTGGGGCGTCTGATTCCGATTCAATAACAAAGAGCGAGCGTCCTCGAGAAAAACCTGACGTATATTGCACACGCTTCACCTCTTCAATTTTCGCTTGAGACTTGAGCGCCTCATCAACGGCGAAATATTCCCACACTTCTCCACCCACCTCGAACACCTCTTGCCGGAGCGCGCGCAGTCCGTCCTCCCCCTGAAAGGCTCTCACTCGAGGCTTGTGCGCAGATTCGTAGGCGGAAATCCACCCTGGAAGCTGAAGCTCGATCGCGCGAGCTCTCCCCTCCGCCTCTACGCGTTGCTCCTCGACCACCATTCGCCACGTTTCTGGCGAGCTTGCGATATACCTTGTTTCTCTCCCACGCTCTATCGTCTTCACGAGATGGCGTTGCTTGAGCCATTCAAACGCTGGGTACAAAGTCGTTCGTGGAAGCTGAAGCTGCTCAGCAATTTCCGTTGGGGTGAGTTCGCCACGATCGAGCAACACGTCATAGACCCGAGCGATTTTCTCATCACCCGAAAGCTTACTCCACACGCTCCAGCGAGGATCAGACATATCGCTCAAAAGCGGCGAGCGTTTTTTTCGCCGTCTCATGCCAAGTGAACTGCGCCGCATGCGCCGTTCCACGAACTGCCAAGTGCGCACGATCGACCGCACTCAATCGCTGAACCGCTGCCATGCCTGCTGCGATCGAATCCGCTGAGTACGGATCAACAAACAACGCTCCGCCCCCCGCGCCAACTTCTCGCAACGATCCTGCCGATGAACTCACAACCACCGTTCCACACGCCATCGCCTCGAGTACCGGCAAGCCAAACCCTTCATAGAGCGAAGGCTGAACATAGGCTTGAGCCGCGCTTAACAAGGCCCGCTTTTCTCCCTCGGAAATATAGCCGAGTACGCGAACCCGATGACCTTGTGGGTGGCGATCAATGAGCGCGCGAGTTTCGTTCCAGCCGAACCCAGGATCACCCACCAAGACACACAGACTATCCGATTCTTGTTCAGCGAATGATAAAAACGCCTCAACCAACCGTTGGGTGTTTTTCTTCTTTTCCAAGCGT
>CALBSL010000024.1 GCA_937968025.1 uncultured bacterium | reverse complement strand
GGACTGTAGCTCAGTTGGTAGAGCAGTGGCCTTTTAAGCCAACGGTCATGGGTTCAATCCCCATCGGTCCCACCATGAAGCACGCCTTTCCGTCGCAGGAGGGCGTGTTTCTTTTGTATGAAAAATCCCGATCATGAAGATCGGGAGTCAGTCCGCAAAGGCCGGGTGGAGACCGTACAGCCGCTTGGCCACAATCTCGTGAGCGACGGCCGGCGGAAGATGCTCCTTGAGCGACGACGCGCGCTCGCGGCACAGGCCACGCACGATGAGAGCATGGTTCAGGCTACGAGCGGCATTCCGAGCAAGGTACATCGCCCGCGGAGGAAGATGTGCTTCGAGACACGATACTCCATGCAACCGAGTCACACAGAAGGTGGCACGCGCGAGGAGCACCGTGCCGTTCTGCCATGTTCGCTCGATGACGTTGCAGCCATCTCCCCCCTCGATGATGTCTTCGTAGGAGACCACGAAAGCCGCGGATGCTCCTCGACGCGTGTAGCAGGAGTAGAGATCGTCCGCCGCTTCAGCCATGGACTGATGAGCGTGAACAATATCGATCCCCACTCGCTCCTTGTTGGCAAAGGCGAGCTCGAGCAGCCGCTGCCGATCGTTCCAGCGCGGCTCTGGAACGCCTTCGTGGGAGCCATCGGACAGGAGGCAGAGGATGATCCTGTCAAACCAGGGCGCCTCGCGACCATCCGTCGTCTTCAGCGCAAGCAGCGCTTCGACAACACGCACGTCCTCGAGGGTGGGCGGGTTGAAAGCACCAGGAACCAACGCGATCCGTTCCATGCGAGCCCCTCCATTCATGTCTTGTTCACCCAGCGTGAACACAGCGCTCCCTCCCTATCATACCTCAGCGGTTTGCGCAAGGGCAGTCACCAACAAAAAAACACCCCCGTGTGGAGGTGGAAGGATCAGCGCTCGTACTTGGCGACGACCGGGAGGAGCTTCTCGATGAGCGTTTCCGGCCAGGTGTACTCGATGATGTCCTTGGAGATGGCGCCGAGCGAGCTCGAGCTCAGCGTCCTAAGCAGATGGACGCAGATGATGGGCATGCCGAGCGCGTTCGCCCACCCGAGCTCGATCCCCAAGCTCGTCGAGCGATACGAGACCTCGGCAATCACGAGATCGCACCCACGGCCGAAGAACATGGCTCGGCTATCGAAGGGCGTCGCCCAAAGCTCGTGAGGAAAGATGAGCGTGTGCCGTTGGGCGAGTTCACTGTCCTTGAGCGGCTGGTACAACAGCCTGAGATAGTCCGCCGACTTCGTATGAGCGATGTAGATCTTCACGCGAATACCTCCTTGCTCCAAGAGCGGGCTGAGTATTCGTGTTTGTGGCGAGTTCGTCAAGGATGGAAAGAAAAAACCGAGCTCAGCTCGGTGTCAGTGGCTTGGACAGGCAGGCGAGCGAACGCTCGACCTCAAGACGCTGCGCTTCATGGCTGGGAACGTCCGAACGCACCTGGATGATGTGCTCGAGTTCCAGGACAACCTCCGACTGGAGCGCTTCCTGAACAGGCTGGCCGAGGGCTCTCCACCAGTGAAGAAAGGTCTGTGGGCGAAGAAACGCGAGGATCACCGCCCCCGCCACCCCGATTCGCACGCTGACACTGGACGCCGCCCGATCATTGCTCATCGGACCAGACTCGTGAAGCGCAAGTTCAATCCAGTTTTCGACGCTTCTCGTGCTCATCTCCGGAAGGCCTACACGAGCCTGAAAGGCGAGCCGGATCACCCGCTGCAGAGCGATCAGCAGATGGAGGCGTCGGGACGGGGTGATCGCCTTGTTCCCAAGCCGCACGAGCTCGTCCAAGATCAGCAGCCCGGCCAACTCAGCAGCTTTCTGCAGGAACAAGGCCGCGCAACCGTTCCAGCGATCGTGCTCAGGAAGCGCCTCGACCACGTGCAGACAGGCATCAGCGAGCTGGAGCCTCGCACGGCCTCGATCCAGCTTGAGCTCTAACACCGTGAGAGCCATTGCCTGCATTCGCTCTACGTCCGTGGGAACCTCGATCGCCCTGAGGTGCTCGGCCAGGACGCTGGCGAATTCCTCAGACACCTTGCGAAAGACCAAGAATTCCTCCACCAGGCCCAACCATTCGTCCGTCCCGAAGACCCCACACTTGACACGATTGAGAAGAGCGGTGAGCGGAATCTGTGAATGCGGTCGTTCATTCATGTACACCTCCACGTCGGACGGTAGCAGATTTTGTGAAAAAAACAAGGGGGAGACCGTGCTCCCCCTACCCCGTCTTACGATACTTCGCCGTTTTCTTAGCGATGCGTGGTGGTTGCTTCACCCATTGCTTCCCCTGTTTTGTCCCGAGGTTTTTCGCGCGATCGGTCGCAATCTTTTCGCCGACCGTCAGCTGTTCACGAGCGGCTTTTGGAAGGTAGCGGCTGTGGCCTGGTGCGCCCGTGTAGCCCCAGTCTTCTTTCGTCCAACGGGCTAAGCCATTCTCGCTCGTTTTTGCCCCAACATACCCACCGCCGCGCGCTTTATACAGCTTCACCGCGTATTGCATCGCTCGCGCCGAGAACTTCCCCATCTTTTCGAGGGCGGCACGCTTGGCTGCATTCCAGAGCGGTTCATCGGTGCGTTTGGCGGTGGTAGGCATAGCGTCTTTTTCAGTATACCACCTTCAGGACGCTTCTTCTCTACTCACGAACAAAATGACAGGTGTATCCACCCGGGTGTTTCTGCAGATAGTCTTGATGTTCCGGCTCAGCGGGGGTAAACGCACGCAATGGTTCGAGCGTCGTCATCACCGGGTCGCTCCAGCGTTTTGAGGCGTTTGCTTTCGCGATGGCCTCTTCTGCCGCGAGGCGCTCTGCTTCATTCGCGTAAAAGATCGCCGAACGATACGATGAACCAATATCATTTCCCTGCTGATTGACCGTGGTTGGATCATGAATGCGAAAAAACCAAGCAAACAAGGCGTCGAGTGAAGTGACGGCTGGATCATACTCGATGCGAATAGCTTCGGCGTGGCCTGGATGGTTGGCATAGGTTGGGTGATCATTGGTTCCACCCGTGTAGCCGACTTCCGTATCGATCACTCCCGGCTGGGTACGGAAGAGCTCTTCCATGCCCCAAAAGCAGCCACCAGCAAGGACGAGGGTGTTGGTCATAGATTCGTGGAAAGATTGAAATGATTCACTGAGAGTTCCTCTCCCTTCAGCGTACGATAGAACGCGACCGCTCCTTCATCATCCGCTTCTGCCTCCACGAAGATCGTCTCCACTCCCCGTTGCCGAGCCTCTTCCTTGAGGCGTTGGATCAGTTGCTTGCCGATGCCCTGTTTTTGGTACGCAGGATGCACCGCGATGTCATATAGACAGTATTCTTTTTGTCCGTGGATCGGGAAGAGTTCAAACGCGATGAGTCCGCCCACGATCCGCCCGTCCATCACGGCACCAAGCGCGAGCATCGTTGGTTGAGCGAGCATAGCTTCGAGGTAGGTGTCCGTGGTGGTGTACTCGGACTCGAAGGCGAGCGCGAAGACGCTCATGAGCTCGCGGAGTTCTGCGGGGGTGGTGAGAGGTTGGATGTGGGTGGGCATGGGAGGAACAACGTCAGAACGAATGCTCGTTTTGTAGCATCATTCCACGTACCTGCCAACACATTCTTGCTATGCTCAAGTCCTTCACACGCATTCCGTCAATAAAAAAGGCGCGCGATATCGATGAGATATGGCGCGCAGGATTGATACGAGCTGCTTAGAGAGCCGCCCTCAGAAGAGCATCCCCCTCAACGTCGCAAGAACGCCCCTGTGCTTGTCGATTTCGCGCTTGGGGATCCGAAACGATGACAACTCACCCCGGAACACCGCCGCCGCGATCGGTATGTTCGGATACAGGGTGACCCACGTTCTACGCCGAAGCTCCCTTGTCTCTTCGATGATCCGCTTGCCACCCACGAACCCCTCGCAAGAGTGCAGATCTGCATCAGACAACACCAGTTCGCGATGGATGAATTCCGTGCCGATGTCCTCATCAAAGTAGAGACTTCCGACCTTAACCGTATCACCACCCTCACCCCAGTCATCCTTCATCGTCGGACGGGAATCAGGAATGAGTGACACCATCATTTCCTGGAGCTTCGGGATGTCGTAGACCCCTCGCCTGGGAGCGACGATAAAGTCGATCGTGTGGCTCCAGTAGCTGTCCCGACAAGGAATGTAGTTCTTGTTCCTGACCCCGACGATCTCGATGTCCAGATTATTCTTCAAGGCCGCGTGAACCTGCGTGAGTGCGCTCATGACGAATTCTTCTCTCGGAATGTAGGGGGTGGCTGGCGGATCTAAGCAATGCGCTTAGACGGGTGTGAAGATGGCAGTTTTTTCTGAAAATGTCAATGGTCTGGGCGTCTGCAGGCTGGGCGCCGTTCCCTCTCTACCCTATTCGAAAAGAGGCGCATGTTGATCATCGGTGTTGGCTGTTCATGCGTGCGGAGAGAGGGGTTGGAGTTTAGATGGACACGTGGCTATCCACCGACTTCCGCACGAACTCTATTCGTGAACGTAGATATTCTCTTGTTTCCTTATCAGTACAAAATACCCTGCAACCTTTCATCCCTCGAGTAAGTAAGGTGCGATAGGTATTCTTTATGATTGCATCTGCTTTTTTGAGCGCCTCTTCCGGGTTGATCTTGTATTGCTGCTTAAAACCCTTAAGTGACGCATCTGTTTTTGCACGCTGATCTGGCTGAGTGATT
>CALBSL010000023.1 GCA_937968025.1 uncultured bacterium | reverse complement strand
GATGTACTCGCTGAGCGGCGGCGTGACGAAGATCGGCTTGAGCGGCCGGAAGGTCACCGGCACCATCACCGCGGCCGGGCTCAGCACGAAGACGAACACGGTCGGATACGTCCGCGCCTATGACCTGCCGCTGGTCACCGGCGCGGCAAACGCCTTCACGATGGGCAGCAGGTGCATGGACGGCTGCACCGACAGAAACGGTCCGGCCATGATGCCCGCCAGCGCAGCCAATCCGGCTGAGATGGCCATGACGACGCTGAATGGGCCACGGCATGCGCCAGTTGAAGCCTGCGCCCACAGTGGCGCATGCCGGCATAGCCCGCCTGCAGCGCGCCATCGGGCAGTTCGGGCCAGTACTTGCGGACCTCGGCATAAAAAGCGTCGCCCCGGCGTGGATCGACCACCAGATCGGCCGGGTCATCGACCCATTGCACGTCCGGCCCGAACTTGGCCTGACCGCCCAGATCGAGCGTGAGGTGCACGCCCAGCCCCGCGTGTTCGGGCACCGGGTAGATCAGGTGCGAGAACGGCGCCTTGCCGGCCAGCGTGAAGTAGTTGCCTTTGGCGTAGGAGGCCTGGGGCAGCAGCGCTTTGTTCAGACCTTCGATGCGGTGGGCCACCGCCACGGCATTCAGCCCGGCAGCATTGACAACGAAACGCGCGGCCAGTTCGGTGCCGTCTTCGGTGCATAAGCGCAGCGGGTGGCTGGCCGTGCCCTGCCCCACGCCGATGCTTTGAACCGGCGAGAGCAGCGCCAGCAGGCCACCGGCGTTTTCCATGTCGCCCTGCAGGGCCAGCATGAGGCCGTGGCTGTCCACGATGCCGGTGCTGGGCGAGAGCAGCGCAGCGTCGCATCGCAGCGCCGGCTCGATGGCCCGGGCTTCGGCGGCGCTGATCTGGCGCAGGTCGTGCACGCCGTTGGCTGCGGCCTTGGCCTGGATGCCGGCCAGTTGCGCCACCTGCTCGGGGCTGGTGGCGACGATGAGTTTGCCCAGGCGCTGGTGCGCGACGCCGCGCTCGGCGCAATAGGCGTAGAGCATTTGCTTGCCCTGCACGCACAGACGTGCCTTGAGGGAGCCAGCCGGGTAGTAGATGCCGGCGTGGATGACTTCGCTGTTGCGCGAACTGGTGCCGGTACCGATGGCGTTTTCGGATTCCAGCACCATGACTTCGAGGCCTTGCAGGGCCAGCTCACGGCCCACGGCCAGTCCCACCACACCAGCGCCAATCACCACGACGCCGGTGACGCCGCTCACGCCCGTTGTCGTCGCCGATCCGGTTGTCACACCGATCGCTCCTGCGCCTATCGCGCTGGCTCCGGCGGCGCCAGCCACGGTGCGCACGGTTCAGGCGGATGCTCGTTTCTTTGGAGTGACGGTGACCACGGAAGATCAGGAGCGCCTCGCAAGCTTTATCGAAACGGGAACCTCGCCAGCAACGCAAGCGTTAGGTTCCGGCGAACGACGAGCGCTCGTCCGTGACGCCTTGCAGACGATGGGTCGTTCCAACATTCCGCTTGCCGACCTTGAGCGCATGGCTCGTGGAGAAATTCCAACCACGCGCAATATCACTCGTGAACGTGTGCAATTGCCTCGCGTGCGAGCAACCTTCCGCAGTCTCTATAACCGCGATCCAAACTTCAAGAACGCCGAAGAGAACCTCGTCTGGAACACGATGATGTACCGCATCCGGTTCACGCGTGATCTCGCCGCAGAACGTGAGGGGATCCAGGACTTCCGCCGAGTGTTTAACCGCGCTCCAACGGATCCATTCCAGTGGGCGGTGGTGAGAGCGCTGGGGTACGTTTTGTAGGGAAAACCGAGCCTTTGGCTCGGTTTTGTTATTTTCTGAAATTTTCAGATGAGGTATGAATGAATATTTACTGTAAAAATAGCCAAAATTAGGCAAAAAATAACGGGAGAAAAGTGTAAATGTAAAGAGATGATTGACAAAAAGGCGAAATTCTGGTACCATGTACCCATCTGTGCAGCATCTGTTCTGCGCGGCGTTCCGTCTACATAGCTGCTCGATGACGAGCAGGAGGAGAGTCTCATGAACAGGGGTGATGATGTCCGTGGTTCGTCTCGTGTACTGGGCGTTCAGCCGCCCGTCGGCGCCATGCAGCCTCGAGATGTCACCATCTCGGTGAACTTCAAGACGCAGAAGAATGATGCCGAGGATGCCATGCGGCAGCTCCTCGGCAACCGTCCGCTGAGGTTCTGCGGGGCCGACCTCGCCCTGCTCACGAAGGTCGAGGAGCAGCGTCGCGCCGAGATCGCGGAGCGCCGCTGCGCAACTGTTCGCGAGGGCAAGGTCGACACGGGTTGCTCCGTGTTCATCGAGCGCTTCCCGAATGGCGTCAAGAACGTGACCCTCGCGGGGATCGTGGATGACCTGACGGCGTTGGGCTACCCGCCCGTGTGCGTCTTCGTCGACGAGCTCGAGCGGAAAGACCATCAGAGCGTTAGCATCGGCTTCAATTACTGGCTGCGCATTCGATTTGCGCGGCCCACGGAGGCGCTCCCGGCGCTCCCGGTCGGTGTCGCTCAGGCGATCCGCGTCATGCTCGCCGGCGTCTGGAAATTCATGGTGACCTGGGACAATCGTGCCGCTTCAGCGGAGACGATCGTCATCAACCTCACCACTCGCCAGCGCAACGTCGACCCCGACTACAAGCTCGTGGTCGATCGCGACTGGTCCTTCGCCCTCTCTGCGGAGCAGGGCTGATGGTCTGCTGAGCGCTGATCATCCCTGGCTCTTCCCGGCCAGATGATAACTGAAACCCACGGGGAGTCGAAACGACTCCTCCGTGGGTTGTTTTGATAATGGGCTATTCCTCGTTTTCATCCTCACCGAGATGCGCATCACGGCGGTCGGTGGCTTCTGCTTCAAAGCTTGAGAGAATTGTTTCTATCGATGTTTCGCCAAGTTCGGCAAATCCATCAATGCGTCCATCCATTACCCACGGAGGGACGGGTAATCCTTCAATCACTCGGAATGCGTGTGAAAGACACGTTGTGGCATAGGCTCCTTTATCTAGCGTGAATCGCACCAGGCAGCCTTGTGGGATGGGGAGGACTCGAACCCCGTTCGGATGGATTTGTGTTGGAAGGGATTTATCGCCGGGAGATAAAAAGGGGAACTGCGCAAACACCTCTCGATATCCTAGGGTGCCATCACGTTCCATGGTGGCGCGATACAGCTCCGGCGCTCCCTTTGATGAGAGGGGGAGGGGTATGGTTGCTGGCGGCACCGCCATGGTTTCAAGATGTTTAGACAGGGCCTCATTCATTAAGAATGAGCCGTAGGCATGCACCCACATCTTCACCTGATCACGAATGGCGCCCAGGGCAAAGCGTGTTTTTTGAGGATTTTGAATGAGTTGATCAAGCACGAGGCGTTCGTGTCCAAGGGACAATGGGAGGGGTTCGCAAATCTGCCGCATGGCTGTCCAGTCGCCGTATACGGCAGCGAGTTGTTCTCGTAGATCTCGATAGTAGGGAATGTCATGCACTCCTGGTTCTGTGAAAAAAAGGCGTAAACAGCTCTGGATGTCTCCTTTTAACAAGGCTCGTCCAAGTCGGTGTGCGAGCACCCGTGTTCCAAAACGCTGAGGTCCAAAAAAGTTCGTAAACGGTTTGTTTAATCGCGTGGTGATTTCTTCCGTATCGCATTCTTCATGTGTACGCACGGTCAATGTGAAGCGGTTACCTTGAAGTTGACCCGGTTGTGTTGCGCCGTTTCCATGTCGCAACGGACGTAAGAGGATACGATTGTGCTGAAAAAGATCGGCGTCCTCCCGTTCAATCCCGCGAATACTCATCTCTTGGCAGGTAATAGCAACGGTGTCTTTGATGCCCGAATACCCAATCGCTTCCGGTGTGAGGTTGAATTGGTGAGCAAGTTCTTTTACCGCATCAAAATGGGCGATATTCGCCTTCACCATCTGCACCCACAACGTCCGCTTGTCCTCGCTATCCTGAAACGCCGGACGCTCAGTGATGCGTGACACGGTTCCCTGTAGCGATACCTCTTCCACCATAAAGTCCTGCGGATAGAGGCGAAGGTACGCATGTGGTCGGTTTGCGGGGAGTCCTTTAATGCCAATATACGGAAACGTTTCGTCCTGCCCAATTGGTTCAGCGCGAAAAAACGCCTCCGGATTTGCTTTTCTTGCCGCTTGCAAAAAGAGACGTTCGCGCTGCCACAGCTCTGTCGAAGAGACGGAATTCATACCCACAAATGATACCATGGTTCTCGGTTGGCTGTGTTCAAAACCCCACAAAACCCCCACCACTCTTGCCAAAACCCCTTGCGCATGCCGTGCATTCTCGGCATACTTCTTTCGCAAACCCACTTTTACCCTTATTTATCACGGGTTTCCGCACATATGTCCAAAATGACCAAGTCTCAGCTCATGGCTGAACTCGCCGCCAAGTCCGGCTACACGAAGAAAGATGTCGTTGCCTTCATGGATCTTCTCATGAAGACGGCCTATGCACAGGTCAAAAAGAACGGCGAATTCGTTGTTCCAGGATTGGGCAAGTTGGTCAAGGTGAAGCGCGCTGCTCGCACCGGACGCAACCCAGCCACGGGTGCTGAAATCAAGATCCCAGCCAAGACCGTCGTGAAGTTCCGCGTCGCCAAGGCTGCCAAGGAAGCGCTCTTGTAAGCGTCTTTCGCAAAGAACACTCCGCTTGACGGAGTGTTCTTGTATTCTCGACGATCGTTTGCTGAACTGCTCTCGGAAACGAGGTGCATATGCAGGAGAAAGAAGTTCCGGAGTGGTTCACGGTGCAAGGGTGTTTGGATCGTTATCCGAAGCTGGCTGCGGAAGCCCAGATCACGGCTTGGGATGGTCATTCGGCGCTGCGTGTTCTGCGCTTGCCTCGATCCTTCATTCCGTATGCTGGGCGTGTGCGGGGCAAGCATCACGATCTCTTCCTCTTCATCAAAGGGGTTGGGGATCGGTTGGTCGCCAATATCGTTCTCCGTTTTGCGACCGTTGATCCGGCGACGCACGGACCTATTCCAGGCAAGTTCGTCTATTGGGAGGGTATGACGATTCGTGTCTATTTGGTTCCTCTCAAGCTCATTCCGCCGGATGCGGGTACGGCTGATGCGCCGGCGCTCCGCAGACTTGGCATCGATCAGGCAAAGTTTCAGCGAGTGTTGGCCGAGGCGCTCCCCTTGCTCAATGCCCCTCTTGAGGCGCGTATCAGCGCCGCCTAATCCCCGTTCTGGGGATCTTTTATTTCGTGATTTGATACCAACGAAGACGATAAAACAGCGAGCGCATCCACGTGAAGAGCGGAGAGGCAAACGACCAACCAAACAGATCAGCGATGGACGTGTTGCCCAGCCAGAGCATGACGCCTGGAGAGCGATAGGTATACGGACGCAGGGGACGCTGAGCGTGTTCGCGGAGGATGTTTTCGGCGATACGTGCGCCCATCTGCATGGCGGTTTGCGCGTTCTTCGGGACGATCATCTGGCCGCATTTGTACAGGATCGTGTCACCGCCCGCATACATCTGAGGAGCGAGTTGGAGATAGTGGTTGGGGAGCAAATTTCCACGTTCATCCATGGGTGAGGTATTGGCGATGGGAGAGGGTTTCACGCCGGACGCCCAAAGGCAGAGATCAGCGGGGAGGGTTTCGCCGTGTTCGAGGGTAAGCTCGCTAGGTTGTACGCTGGTCGCGGCGGTGCGCTCACGGAGCGTGATGCCTCGTTCGAGAAATAGGCGCTTGGTGCGTTCCACGGTGGCTGGAAGGAAGCCTGGCAGAATTTGCGGAGCAGACTGAACAACGGTGATGGTGCGCCGCTCTGGCGCGACCCCAAGAGCGATGAGTCGTTCATGGACGGCGATGGCTGCTTCAATGCCGGTCGCTCCACCACCCACGATCACGATCTGTGGATGAGGGAGCGCGCTGATGACGCGAAGGCGCTCCTCAATGGCCACGAGATGATCCCAGGTCTTGAGAGGGAAGACGTGTTCTTTGCCGGTGAGCGAAAAATAGTTCGTTTCGGCACCTTGTGCGCAGACGACGGCGTCATATGAGAGGGCCGCGCGTTGAGGATCGGTGAAAAAAGCCTTCCGCGCCTGGTGATCGATGGAGGCGATGGAGCCGCGAAGAAAGGTGTAGCCGTGTCGTTGTGCGAGAAGAAGGTGGGAGTGCCGCACATCGCTCTCCGCACAAGCGCCGGCGAGCGCATCAACAAGACGAGGCGTGAAGAGGGCGTATTCTTCTGGACTGACCAGCGTGACGGCCGCGGATTTTGCTAGGATTTGGGCGGCGGTAAGGCCCGTAAACCCACCGCCGATGATCAATACACGAAAAGGAGAGGACATGGGACCGAGTATAGCGAATGAATCAAAAAACTGCACATTAGTTGCCGAAGAAGCGGATCTATGGCTAAGTACGGGGCGTATGATTCGAAAGATCGAACCAGCGACGCTTGATACGTCGCTCATCACCGTGAACTTTCGGACGATTGGCCGTTTGGAGCGTTTGCTTGAGACGGTCGAGCGCCACCGGCCACAGGCGAGCCATGAGTTTATCGTGGTCGAAAACGGTTCTCCTGACCCCACGGAGCACCTGCTCAATACTCGTTTCCCGTGGGCGCGCTATCATCGTGCAGAAAACCGGGGGTTTGCTGCCGGAAATAATCGCGGCATGGAGCTTGGACATGGACGCTACTTCCTCCTCCTAAATCCCGATGTGGAGATCTTCCCCGGGATGATCGATGCTTGGATTCGTTGGATGGACGCGCATCCTGAGGTCGGCATCTCTGGCCCACGCCTGGTCTATCCTGATCAGACGCATCAGCCGGCCGCGTTTCACTTTCATCGGCTCCTTACGCCGCTTCTCCGTCGAACGCGTTTAGGCGAAACTGACTGGGGGAAGCGTCAGCTCGGGCAGTATGAGCGAGTGATTCCGCAAGAGGTTGGAGAAGAGGGTATCGAGGCGGAATGGTTGCTTGGAGCGGCGCTCTGTCTGCGTCGTGAGACGGCCGTGGCCCTTGGCGGTCTCGACGAACAATTCTTTCTCTACTTTGAAGACGAGGACCTTTGCCGTCGTGCGTGGAGAGCGGGGTATCGCGTGACGCATCTGCCGCACATTACCTTGCAGCACGCCTACGGAAAGCTCTCCCATACCACTTCCTGGAAGGATATCTTCCGCAAACGAGCGGTTCGTGAACATGTGAAAAGCTTTCTCCGGTACTTCGCTCGCTATGGATTCAAAACCACCCCGTGATGGGGTGGTTTTTGTTTGTGTTATGTGCCGTTCGAGGTATCGGTATCGCGTTGTTGGAAGTATTCGCCGGCGCGGTGCAGATCGCGGAACGTTCCGGTGTCGAACCATTCGGTTGTCACCTCACGCGACGTCAGATGGCCGCGAGTGAGATACGTGCTGTTCACTTCAGAGATCTCGAGCTCACCACGTGCGGATGGCTTGAGGGAACGAATGACATCGAAGACGGAAGGATCGTAGAGATAGGCACCAAGCTGAGCATACGAGGACTTCGGCTGCTTCGGCTTTTCTTCGATCGAGAGCACCTGGTTGTTTGGTCCCAGTTCGACGACGCCGTATTGCTGAGGCGTGTCCACGAGCTTATGGAAGATCTTCGCGCCATGTGTGAATTCACGAATGTCCCGGCTGAAATCTTCCGTAAAGATGTTATCGCCGAGCACGACGAGGGAATTGTGCGCACCCACGAACTCTTCCGCAAGGGCGAGCGCTTGAGCGATCCCACCGGCCTGATCCTGAATGCGATACGAGAGGCGGCAGTTCCATTGCGCCCCAGACCCCAGGAGTTTCATGAATTGGTGGGCGTATTCAGGGCCGGTCACGAGCAAGATATCGCGGACGCCGGACTTGAGGAGCGTTTGCAATGGGTAGAGCACCATCGGCTGGTTGTAGATGGGCAGGAGGTGCTTGTTCGTGATCTTGGTGAGCGGCATGAGGCGCGTGCCGTTGCCGCCAGCGGTGATCACGCCACGGGTTTCGCGAGGGCGAGTAGGGGAGAGATGGAAGTTCCAAGTCCCCTCAAGCGACTGCACGCGCTTCAAGACGGCGTATTTCTGCATCGTGTCCTCGAGCGCCTCCTGGATTGGGCGCATGGTGATCCCGAGTGCCTCCAAGCGTGTCGACTTCATGAAGTTATTCGAGCGTTTGCGGGCCGCAAGTCCTTGGGTGACGAGGTCTTCCGCCGTGATCCATTCGGTGTTGTACGATGGGTCGACGTGTTTCTTGTACAGACCAAGCAGATCTCGGTGGCGCATCGTTCCTGGGTTCACGACGTGGAACGTACCCACGCCACGTTTCTCGAGGAGTTGATAACAGACGCGAATCAAGTCATCGAGAATGGTGACGCTGTTTTCGACGTCGATCACCTTCGTGTAGCGCACGAGTTTGTCGATCAGGTTTTTTGGAGAGGGGATATGATCGATCGGCATGCGGAACCGCGCAATCCCCACGTTTGGCAGGCGTGACAAAAGGAGATCGGCGGCGTACTTCGAGCGCGTATAGAAGGCTTCTGGGTTCCCGAAGTCATCTTCGCTCCAAGGTTCGTTGGATGCTGGGGAGTGCTGACCGTAAAAAATACAACCGGTCCCAAGATGAAGAAGGTACACCTGTTTTTCTTGACAGGCCTCGGCCAACACAAGCGCGCCAATCGTGTTTGAGCGCATGGTTTCAAGCTGATGCGTTTCGCACCAGTCGACGTTTGGCGTGCCGGCTTTTCCAGCTGCATTCACGATGACGTCGGGCTTGTGCGCTTCGATCTCGGCGAGAACGGCAGCACGATCGTCAATACGAACACTCGAAAGCACGGCTTCATGGTGCCAGGCTTCGGCCATGCGTGAGCCGATCCAGCCTTTGCCGAAAATGAGGATTTTCATACGAGAAGGAGACGGTGAGGGGTGAGAAATCGGATCAGTGGTTGGTGTAGGTGAGACAGGCGGGGTGACGACGGTTGGTGGGGCGAGGGGAGCGGGTTCGTGGAGCTGTTTTGGGAGGAGGGGCTGCCACCAGTCTTCGTGGGACGTGAACCACTCGATCGTGCTGCGGAGTCCTTCGGCGAATGACACCACAGGCATCCAGCCAAGCTCGGTGGTGAGTTTCGTGTGATCAATCGCATAGCGAAGGTCATGCCCCTTGCGATCGGTGACGAACTCGAGCGCGTCGTCGCCTCGGCCGAATGCCTGGGCAATCAGGCGAGCGACGTCGATGTTTTTCAGCTCCGCATCGCCACCAATGCAGTAGGATTGACCAGGTACGCCACTCTGTAAAATGGTATCAATCGCTCGGCAGTGATCATCGACATGCAGCCAGTCGCGGATGTTGATGCCTTGGCCATAGACCGGGATCTTTTTGCCGCGAATCAGGTTGGTGATGGCAAGCGGGATGAATTTTTCCGGAAAATGGTAGGGACCGTAGTTGTTTGAGCAGTTGCTGCGTGTGATGGGGAGGCCGTGCGTTTCCGCATAGGCGTCACACAGGTGGTCGGACGCGGCTTTCGAGGCGGAGTACGGGCTGCGGGGCTTGTACGGGGTGGCTTCGGTAAATCGTTCCTGTCCTTCGAGGGGCAGTGAGCCGAAGACTTCGTCCGTAGAAACATGGTGAAAGCGTAAAATTTGTGTACCACGCGCCTTCACTTCTTCAAGCAAAACACGCGTTCCTTCAACGTTGGTTTCAAAGAACGCTTTCGAGCCAAGGATCGAGCGATCCACATGCGATTCGGCGGCAAAATGCACGACTACATCAACGCCATCAAAGGCTTGATGGACGATCGCAGGATCGGTAATACTGCCCTGAATAAAGCGATAATGCGCTGAATCTTGCGCAATATCCACAAGATTCGCCGGGTTGCCGGCGTAGGTCAGAGCATCAAGGTTCGTGATGAAATCGTTGGGATGAGTGCGCCGCCAGTAACGAATAAAGTTACTACCGATAAACCCAGAGCCACCTGTGACAAGAATATGCATAAGGCGCATTGACGGTCCCCGAGGAAGCACGTAGGCTGCTTAGGAGAACACTATGTTGAGCCTACCACTCAAAAACGCCCCGAACAACGATATTTCAGGAACCTTGTCAAGAGGGGGGGCGCCTACGTGGGTTCCTCCTGACGATGCGACGGCAACCGATCTTTTGATCGTCACCGTCGGATGGAACGTGGTGGATTTGCTGCTGGATAACCTCCGGACGCTCCAAAACAGCGTCGGCACGTTTTCTGTGCGTATGGTTGTCGTTGACAACGCCTCGCATGATCAGACGGTAGAGCGCGTTACGGCGGAATTTCCGTGGGTTACGGTCATCGCCAACACCGAGAATCGAGGATTTGGTGCGGCTTGCAATCAAGGGATTCTCGCCGGTCGATCGCGACATGTATTGTTGTTGAATCCGGACATGCGCGTTGAGCCGGATGCGCTCGCTCGCCTCATTGAGTATGCGGATACGCATCCAGAGGTTGGCGTGATCAGTGGAAAACTCACGCATGAAGACGGGTCCATCATCCAATCGGTACGACGTTTTCCTGATTTCGTTTCGCAGTTCGTGATCCTGTCACAGCTTGAGAAGGTGTTTCCTTCGCTCACAAAGCGCTATCACGCACGAGATCTCGACTTAAACCAAGAGCAAGAGGTTGATTCCGTGCGCGGATCACTGTTTTTGATGACAGAGCGCGCGCTGCGAGTGCTTGGCGGGATCGATGAACGCTACTTTATTTGGTTTGAAGAGGTGGATTACTGCCGCCGCGCCAAGCTGCATGGACTACAGGTGATGCACGTTCCTGCGGTGCGCGCGTTTGACGCGATTGGTCGTAGTTTTGCGCAGCGCGACGTTTTTTGGAAGCAGCAGCAATTTACTCGCTCAATGGTGACGTATTTCACCCTCTGGGCGCCGTGGTGGCAGTCTACGGTGTTGCGGACGTTTCGTTTAATCAACCTGACCGCCGCCTGGCTCGTGGTGCGCTTGAAACGGGTATGACCCTCGCTCTCCAGCTCGTCACCTTCAACAGCTCGCCGTATTTGCTGAAACTCCTGCCAGCATTGCGAGCACAGACCCTCCAAGGATGGACGTTGTATGTGCGAGATCATTCCGGGAAGGCGGAGGAAGTCGCTCGCATTGAGGCGGCTTTGCGCGAATCAGGCGTTCCGTTTCAGTTGGAAGCGGGCGATAATATCGGGTTTGCGAATGGGCACAATCGTTTGTATCAGCAGCATGCGGCCGAAGCGGTGGCGCTCGTGAACCCCGATCTTGTTCCAGAGCCTGACTATTACGAGCGATTGGTGGATTTTCTCGCAGCTCATGCGGGCGTGGGATCGGTTCAAGGCTTGCTGCTTCGCGGCGATTCGGGTGATCCTGCATCGGCGATGGTTGATTCGCTCGGGCTCGAGGTGCGCGGGGTTGGTGACGTTCGTGATGGAGGGGCGGGGAGCGCCGCACGCACCTATCTCGGAAGTGCCGAGCCGTTCAAAATCTTCGGTGTCGCGGGTGCGGGCCCGGTGTATCGACGCAGTGCTTTGGAGTGGGCGAAGCCGACGCACGGCTGTCCGCTCGACGAACGATTTTTCCTGTATAAAGAGGATGTCGAGCTCGCGATTCGCCTGCATCGAGCGGGGTATGAAGCGTATCTCCTTCCTTCTGCACGTTCCTGGCATGGTCGAGCGGTGGGGCGGACGTCGTTCAGGGATCGGGTACGGAGTGAATTCAGCCGTCCAGCGGTCATTCGTGTCGCGAGCTATGTGGATCAATGGAAGATCTACGTGATGCACGCCTCGCCGCGAACGGCCTGGTCTCGCTTGCCCGCAACCGTCGTCGCCGAGGTGTTGCGGACGGGAGCCCTCCTTCTTTCGCCAAGACTCTTTCTACGTGCGTGGTCTGAATTCTTCCGGGATCTTCGCTCGCTCATTCGTTCTCGTCAGGACTACGCTCAACGATTCTCGCGTGATTGGCATTCTTCATTCTAACGTCTATGCATCCTAAAATCGGCATCCTGTATCTCACCTATCCTACGGGGAATTGGGAAAAAGATATTCCTCGAGCGATGGAGCATCTCGAGCGCATCAACTACCCACTCGATCGTATCGAGCTCATTTGTATTGAATCGAAGGGGAAAAAAGCGCCGGTGAAGCCATGGTTTGATGAACACTGGATGCCAAAGTCCGGCACGACCCTTCCGCAGATCACCTACATTTTCCGCGACGAGTGGATCGGATTTGCGGGGAACAATAACCTTGGTCTTGAAGTAGCGCGTGAAAAAGGGTGTGACTACGTCTACTTGCTGAATGAAGATACAGATACGGATCCGGATTTTCTCTTAAAAGCGGTTGAGCGTGCGGAAGCCGATCCTAAGATTGCGATTGTGCAGTCGATGATTCGTCTGGGCGAAGAGCGAGATCGCATCAACACCGTAGGAAATGCCTGGCATATTCTTGGTTTAGGCTATTCCCTCGGGTACCGTTGGACGCTGGATGAGGCGGCCAAATGGGTTGAACGTGAGCGCGTGACGAATCCTGATCTTGAAATTGCGTATGCGTCTGGAGCGGGGGAGCTTGTTCGTGTGTCAGCGCTTGATCAGATCGGCGGTCTCTTTGATGAAGCGTTTTTCATGTATCACGAAGATACGGACCTTTCGCTACGAGCGCGCATCCAGGGCTGGAAGGTGGTGCTTGAACCAAGCTCCATTATTTATCACTACTACGAATTCGCCAAAGCGAAGATTAACTACTATTGGATGGAACGCAATCGGTATGCGCTCGCGTTCATGTACTATCGTCCACGAACCTTGATCCTCCTTGCGCCGCTCTTTGTGGTGCTTGAGCTCGCGATGTGGGTGTTTGCGATCTTGCGTGGTTGGTC
>CALBSL010000022.1 GCA_937968025.1 uncultured bacterium | reverse complement strand
CCGCAACCGTTCTTTGAGTTGATGCTCTTTTTGCGCGAGATACTCTTCCACATTTCCTGGATACAGGGTGAGTTTTCCGTGGCTGAGCTCAAGCGTGTGTGTGCAGACGTTTTTCAAAAACTCACGATCGTGCGACACGAGGAGCAGCGCACCCCGATACGATTGCAAAACCTTTTCCAATAAAAGA
This sequence comes from uncultured bacterium, assembly GCA_937968025.1. Taxonomy (GTDB): domain Bacteria; phylum Patescibacteriota; class Patescibacteriia; order 2-12-FULL-60-25; family 2-12-FULL-60-25; genus JAGOUA01. Next base: position 5,746 of record CALBSL010000022.1, on the reverse strand, counting down.
ACGGTTTGCAGATCAAGATAGTTCGTTGGTTCGTCGAGCAGCAGCAAGTTCGGCTCTTGAACAAGGACGCCCGTGAGACGAACGCGCATTTGATACCCCCCAGAAAATGCATCGAACGACTTTTCTAGGTCAGCGGGAGTAAGATCAAATGAAGAAGCGACCTTTGCACACTCCCACGCCTCACGGCCAGATACGCGAAGCAGATAGTCCATGAGCCGTTCTGAACCATCGATGTGCTCATGCTGCTCCAAATACCCCAAGCGCGTTGACGGATGAAAAACGACAGCGCCCTCATCCACCTCCTCTTGCCCGAGCACCATTTTGAGCAACGTCGTTTTTCCTACGCCATTTGCCCCAACAAATCCCACGCGCTGCCCTTCTGCGAGCGATACCGTCGCAGCCGTAAACAGCCGTCTTGGCCCGAACGACTTAGAAATGCCTTGGAGCTGGAGCACCATTGCCATAGGCAAAGAATGACAGAAACCGTTTTGAATAGCAAAAAAGAAAAGACCCGACGAGGTCGGGTGGAGAGTCTTCAGCCCCTGGGGCCGAAGCGGAAGAAATCGACGGGAGGAGCGGTCAGACCCTCCGGGAAGGTGTAGACCCCGCGATCGTCATCATGCCGCAGGGGCTTCAGCAGCTCTTCGGGGACGATGGGAGGCTGAGTAGAGAGGATGTGCCGCTCAAGCAGCTCTAGCGGGGCGGGCTCCGGAGGGGGGATCATTCCCGGCGACTGACCTTGCGGGGCGGACGCAGAACGGGGTGGCAACGGACGCGACATGGAGAACCTTTCGGGGCCAGAGGTGGATCAAGATACTACTCGAAACACGGGGATTCGTCAACGAAAGGCGCCGAATCCGACCCACCGCCTAGCCCCTTCCTGTCTCCATATGGTACAACCAAGCTATGTCGTTTCTCGCCTTTCCCGGGAGCCAACCAGCGCTCTCCTCCGCCGAAGCCCTTTCCGCTTTCCCATCGACCCAATGGCGATTGCTTGAAGAGGTGTTTCTGGCCGATACCCTCCCCGACTCGTCGCTTGATCGGCTGACCGGCTGTACCAAGATCGCCAAGGTCGTGCTCCACGTTCCTACCAAGGACTGTACGCCGGAGCTCCTCGCCGACTGGATCAAGCTTCACTCCCGTGGTGAGGGAAAGTTGATTTTCTCGCTCACCTGGCATGGCTCATCCGTGAAGGGTCGTCGCTTCCCTATTGAGCTGAAACAAACCCTCAAGCGCGTGACCGAGCGCAGCATTCGCTGGTTCGAGAGCGCCGAGGGTGTTTCGCCGGCCGCAATCGCCAAACTCGATCTGATCAACAGCGGCTACGATTTTACGATCGTTGAAGATGGCGCGACGTGCTTGATTGCGGTCACGACAGAAGTCCAGGACGCTGACCGCTGGACAGAGATCGACATGGGTCGACCACGCCGCAACGCCAAGAATGGCATGACGCCGCCTAAACTCGCGGCCATGCTCACGCATCTTGCTGGACCGGTTGATTCGCTGTTCGATCCATTCTGTGGAAGTGGGACGTTTTTACTCACGGCCGGCATGAGTGGCATTCCCCATATTTACGGCTCAGACATCCTCCCAAGGATTATTGATGATGCGAAGCTGAACCTCGCTTGGTCTCGTGAACGTGGGCACATCGCCGCAAATTGCGACGTCCAGGTGACGGTAGCGGACGCCACCAAACCCCTTCCTCTCGATGCTGAATCGATCGATGCTATCGTCACCGAAGGCTATCTCGGCACGCCGCTCCACGGCGACGAAGAACAGGACGAGCTTGATCGTGAAGCGCGGACGGTGCGCACTCTTTAGCTCGACTGCTTGCCGCAACTCGTCCACACCCTTCGACCGGGCGGCGCGATCATCGCTACCCTGCCTTCGTACACCACCAAGCACGGACGAGCCCAAGTCAGTATCACTCAAGAAGAACTCGCCAATCACGGGCTTACCCGCGAAGCATTTCAGCTGATCGATGGAAGCACCGCCGAAGAAATGCTCTACGCCCGCGAAAGCCAATCCGTCACGCGAAAGATTGTGAAGTGGAGAAAAGCCTAAGCGAGTCACCCCCGTAGACCACCCTCACAAAAAAAAGCCGATCGGCTCGTTTTTATGGATAGATCTGATTCCCTTCTTCATCGTGGAGAATAATCGCCTGAACGGGACAGGCTTGTGCCGCCAGGAGAATCATGTCGTCATCCGCCCCCTTTGGATCGACGACGTAGGCCTTGTTTTCGTCATCCAGCTGAAACACCCCTGGCGCGACAGTCACGCAGGGTGCAGCACCGATGCACAAGTCGCGATCGACGGTGATCTTGGCGATCTTCAATGGTTTTGCGGCGGCAGTGGGAGCGGCGGTCATAGGTGGATTCACCTGTCCGTTGGCTCCCCCCCGAGAACTAGACGCTGGGACATCATGCATATACGCAGAGGCTACCAGGATTGGGTCAATCAAGCTAGTGACCGCGTCACATTGACGACAAACGACCACTTTGCTATGATTTTCGCTCACGAACAAGGAGCCTTCCGTGTACGAATTCGACCGTTCCAAGGTGTTTCTGTGTGGCATGTGGGGCCTCGCCATGACCACTCTGGTATTGAAGCAGAGCCTCCTGCTCACCGTCACCGTCATGATCTTCATGGCGATCATGCTCTTCTTCGCCGCCGTCATCACGAGCAAGTCCCTCCAGGACCTCATCGTATGGTCTCGCCCGCTGAGCGTGGCGGCGATCGTCCCTCTGATCGGCACCTTCCTCTCGATCCCCCTCGGCTGGACGGGTCTGTTGGCCATCACTTCTTCCGCGATCAGCACCTTCTCGTTCTACCGCTGGTACCGGATCGCCGACCTCTCCTGATCGCTCTCATGCGATCTTTTTTTTGACAAAAAAAGCAGGAAACGGCATCGTCTCCTTGCTCGCTACCGGAAAGGATCACCATGAGCCCCTATCAACAGGCGCTGCTTGCCTACATCTGGGTCTGGGCGCTGTCCCATTTGTGCGGCTTCTTTCTCGGATTCGTCGTCCTCGAAACACCCTATGGAACAAGCACGATCCGAGCGAAGCTCGTTCGTTCACTCCGTACGGCGGGCGCCATGTTCTCCGCGGCAGTGATATTCGTGCTGTGCTACGGCGAGCCCCACCCCTGGGAAGCTCAATGTGCGGCCATCGCAACGCTCGTCGGAGTGCACACGCTCCTCCTCTACGTAGCCGGCGATTTCCGCGGCTCCACCCTCGACTGAGGGTGTTTTTCATACGGGATTTTTCTTTACCGTGGGATACATTCACCGTTGACAAAAAAGGTATTCCGTCCAACAATCTGAGCACTGCCAGCATCAACACCTGTTCCGAGGGAGAAGTGCATGCCGCCGATCAATCTACGACTCGTGCTCTTCATCGCGCTCTGGACCGCGCTCAGTCTGAGAAGACTCATGGCTCCCTCCGTGAATGGCCTATCGCTAAAAAAACACGCCATCGAGTTCATCATCATTGCGCTGATCGCCTGGGCACATCCCACGTTTTTCGCCAAGAAGAACCAGCGCACCTGGCGAATGGCCGTCCCCATGGTGCTCGCCTACGAACTTCTCTTGCTTCGCGACGCGATCACGCACCTCACCACTCGATCCACCCTGCTGGAAGGGATCTGTTTCGCCCTGAGCATCGTCTGTATCACGTTCTGGTTCAACGAGTTCGCCAAAGCGGATGATCGCTCCTAGCCCTGCCCCATCGGCAGGTTTTTTTGTCCTACCCAAAGTATTTGTCTTTGTAGAAGCGCAACAACTGTTCCACTTCTGGAATACACGATGGATCACCTGTACCAACCTTTGTTTTTTGTTGAAGCTTTTCGAGAGTGTCCGCCCCTTCCAACACCGCTTCTTCAATATCATGATCCGTGATCTTGAGCACCTTATCAATCATTCGACCCTGCTCAATGATAATCTTTTCCACCTGACCAGACTTGCGGAAGTAGTCGTTGATAGCAGCACGTAATGCTTTATCGCCCAACACGGAACAATGCACCTTACGCGCCGGCAATCCACCAAGTCGCATCATAATATCCTGCGGACGAAGCTTGAGGGCATCATCAACCGCTAATCCCCCATTTTCTGTCACCATCACGGAGAGCATTGAAGTGGAAGCGATCGCTGACGCACACCCGAATGTTTTCCACTTAAAATCCGTGATTCGGTCGATACCATCGGCATCTTTTTCGATCTTCAACCACACCTTCATCGCATCACCACACGCCGGCGAACCAACCATGCCTTTATACGGATGATCTGCAGACGATTCTTGATCGAGGAAATTCTTTGGAGAAAAGAAGTGTTCCTTCACAACATCCGTGTAAAACCACCCTTCTTTTTTGGTTCCTGCCGCCACATCGCCTTCTTTTGCCGTGGTGTTCGCAGGAACAACGGCTTGTCCAGCCTGGTTATCGTTGGTGTTCATACGTAAAATAGTTCATATCAAGATTCACCGGGCTCATTCTTCGCAACCGTTCAACAATGCCTGGCATCACACGAATCACGAGATCAACATCGTCCAGCGTGGTTGAATGACCGAGCGTGTATCGCAGCGATCCATGGGCCGCCTCATACGAAAGTCCCGTCGCAAGAATGACGTGCGAAGGATCGAGCGAGGTAGAGGCACAGGCAGAACCGGTTGAGACCTGGACCCCTTCAGCATCGAGGTACAGAGCGGCCGCCTCTCCTTCAATATCCAAAAAACTGATATTCACGTTGTTTGGTAATCGTTCCGTTGGGTGACCGTTGAGGCGAGATTTCGGAATAGCAAGCAACCCCTCAATCAGACGATCGCGTAGCATCGAGAGTCGTGCGTTTTCCTCATCACGTTCGGCTTGCGCGATTTCAAACGCACAAGCAAGCCCCATAATTCCTGGAACATTCTCTGTTCCTGGTCGAAGATTTCGCTCTTGCCCACCTCCGCGCGCGAGCGGCTCAAGCCTCACCCCGCGACGCACATAAAGCAGACCCACTCCCTTTGGCCCATAGATTTTTGAGCCATTGATGGTGAGCGCATCAACGTGACTCTTTTCCACATTCAAATCACACGCTCCTGCCGCCTGGCAGGCGTCGGAATGAAAATACGGAAATGGCGTGGCGTGCGCTTTTCGCCAAGCGAGGAGCATACGGCCAATATCGGCAATCGGTTCGATCGTTCCGATTTCATTGTTTGCCCACATAACACTGACGAGCACCGTTTCAGGGCGGAGGGCCGCTTCAATCGCGAGCGGATCCACCATCCCAAACCCGTCGACAGGGATTTGCGTGAGTTCGATCTCACCCGTTTTTTCTAAATAGAGCAACGGTTCAAGCACCGCATGATGCTCGATCGGTGTCGTGATGACGTGAGGACGCGCCGACTCACCGAAACGCTCACGAATTAGCTTTTTTGCGGCACGCGGAATCCCGATCACCGCCAGGTTATCAGACTCCGTACCACCCGCCGTAAACAAGATTTCGTCCGCATGAGCATGAAGAAGCTGAGCGATGCGAGTGCGAGCATCGGTCACCGCGTCTTTTGCCTGCATCCCCATCGTATGAAATGACGAAGGATTTCCTGGGATCGCCGAAAAGTACGGCAACATCGCCTCGACGACTCGCGGATCGACCCGCGTCGTGGCGTGGTTGTCCATGTAGATCGAGGCGAATGGCATAGCAGCGATGCTGGCGACTGGATGCTTGATGCTCGTGTGTGGATGAAGAACCGTCGCCGCCGGAAAC
>CALBSL010000021.1 GCA_937968025.1 uncultured bacterium | reverse complement strand
CCAAAACATTCTAACCAATTGTCTTTGTTCGATTAGTTGTTAGACAGCAGTGATAAAGGAAACAGATTTTTGGGGCGTTGACGACTTGAACATGATTTGAGGAAGCCGGTTTTATTCACCGGAGTTTTTCATGTTCACAGGCAAGTTGGTTTTTGCGCAGGCGATGGATTTTTTGCCTCTGCATGCGTTTCACAGATGCGTCCGTCGTTATCCATCCGCGCACCCCACCAAAGGTTTTTCGCATCTCGATCAGTTTCTGTGCATGGCGTTTGCTCAACTGACGTTTCGTGAGAGTTTGCGTGATATCGAGGTGTGCCTACGCGCGCAACAAAGCAAACTGTATCATCTTGGCATTCGCGGCAACGTGGCTCGCAGTACGATCGCCTACGCCAACGAACACCGCGACTGGCGTATTTATCACGATTTCGCACATATTCTCATTGCCCAAGCACGTTCACTTTATGGTGGCGATGCGTTTGGTATTGACCTCGATAACACTGTATACGCACTCGATACGACCACCATCGACTTGTCGCTCAAGGTCTTTCCATGGGCGCATTTTCGCAAGGAAAAAGCTGCGGTAAAAATGCACACGCAACTCGATCTGCGCGGGAATATCCCAAGCTTCATCCACATCTCAGACGGCAAAATGCACGAGGTGAACGTGCTCGATCTCATGCCTCCGGAGCCTGGCAGCTTCACTATCATGGATCGGGGATTTCTTGACTTTGCGCGGCTTTATCGCCTGACGCAGGCGGGCGCATTCTTCGTCATCCGCCCCAAAAGCAACACATGTTTTGTGCGTGTCTACTCACGTCCCGTTGATAAAACCACCGGCTTGCGTTGTGATCAAACCGTGCGCCTCACCGGCATAAAATCTCACGCCGATTATCCCCAATATCTGCGCTACGTAGCGTTTTATGACGAGAAAAATGACAAACGCCTCGGCTTCTTCACCAACAACTTCGAGCTTCCCGCACTCACGATTGCGCAGCTCTATAAATGCAGGTGGCAAGTCGAGTTGTTCTTCAAGTGGATCAAGCAGCACCTGCGTATCAAGGCCTTCTTCGGCACCAACGAAAATGCGGTCAAAACGCAAATCTGGATCGCCATCAGCGTCTATGTCATCGTCGCTATTATCAAAAAACACTTGCAAATCGAGGCTTCACTCTACACAATCCTACAAATATTGAGCCTCACGCTATTCGAAAAAATACCATTGGATCAAATGCTTAACCAAATACCGCTACAAATACTGGAGCCAAAACATTCTAACCAATTGTCTTTGTTCGATTAGTTGTTAGACAGCAGTGATA
>CALBSL010000020.1 GCA_937968025.1 uncultured bacterium | reverse complement strand
GAGTTCAGACGTGTGCTCTTCCGATCTGGTCTGTTCTGCGGCGTTCACGGTATTTTGTAGGAGAAAAGCGATGGTGAGCGGCCCGACTCCGCCAGGAACGGGGGAGACGGACTGCGTCGGTTTCACCGTATCTTCCGGTAGATCGCCGACCGTTTTGCCGCTGGGCGAGGTGTTGGTACTGATGTCGATCACCACGGCATCATCGGCGAGATCATGACCGGTGAAGGCCTCACGCTGTCCGAGCGCCGTGACGATCGCAGTATACCGCGAAAGAACAACCGGAGACGGAACGTGATCGTCTGCGGCGACAAACGCTCCGGCTTTTTTAAGCAGATGCACTAACGGATCACGAAACACGGGCGATTTTGCCAGGACGAGAATGCTTGCGCCGTTCATCTCGAGCGAACTCATGCCGAGAAGGGTTAGTACGGCGAGATGCACGGGGGAAAAAATCGTTCCCTCGCCACGCAACAACGCTTCGCGATTCGCTGGATGGAACGAATCGACATCTTTTTTGGGATCGATGGCTTGGATAATCGCTTCCGTGTCGAGCGAAGAGGGGAGGGGAAGTTGCACAAGAATGCCGTGAATGGAAGGATCGGCATTCCAGGTTTCAATGTATTCTAGAGCACGTTCCGTCGAGCAGCTCGGCGCACGATGGATGATCGTCCGAATGCCGACCTCATCCGCCGCTCGTTGCTTCAACGAAACATACAGCTCCGAAGCTGGGTCTGCGCCCACGAGCAAGACTGCCAGCGTAGGCTGAACAGGGAGGGTGGCGACACGGGTTTTGAGAGCGGCACGGATCTCTGCCGCTCGTTCACGTCCAGAAAGCCATGGCATATGGGGAGAGTATGGGGGGTTGAAGGAAAAATGTCGAGCGTTGACGCCAGGACATGTCCGCCGTATGCTACGCCTATTCTCTATGCAGGCAACTTCTGGCGTACAGCATTTAGCGATTATCATGGATGGCAACCGTCGCTGGGCAAAAGAGCGCGGTTTACCAGCTTCAGACGGGCATAAAGCCGGGTACGAACGGCTCAAGGAAGCGGGGCAGTGGTGTTTAGATCGAGGCATCTCCATGCTCACGGTGTTTGCGTTCTCGACCGAAAACTGCGTCGAACAAAGAAGGAAGTCGGCT
>CALBSL010000019.1 GCA_937968025.1 uncultured bacterium | reverse complement strand
GGCCAATGGATCAGAAACTTTTTCGCCGATCTTAAATGCGGTCGAAGGCGTGGTAGGCGTGACTAATATATCTACCTCTTGAAAAGCTTTCGTATAGGCTCGACGAATAAGTGTCTGGACTTTTCGCGCTTGACGATAATACGCATCGTAATAGCCTTTTGATAAAGCATATGCTCCAAGCATAATACGACGACGCGCCTCTATCCCCAATCCTTCTGCCCGCGAACGCATATACGTCTCAAGCAATGTCGAAGCAGCTACGCGCTCGCCATAACGCATACCATCGAAACGCGAGAGGTTCGCCGAAACTTCGCATGGCATTAAAATATAATAGACGGCGAGAGCTTCATCGACGTACGGTAGGTCAACTTCTTTGACAGCAGCACCTAAGGCGCGCAATGATTCGACCGCTCGTTCGGTATGAAATCGCACGCCTTCTTCGATCCCCCTCCCCCACGCTTGGCGAGGCAACCCAACACGCAGTCCTTTTAAGTTTTTACGTTTTTCTAAGCTTACCGAAGGAGTTTTTACCCTGGTTTGATCGTGCCCGTCTTGACCGCGTAAGGCCTCAAAGAGCAGGGCCGCATCTTCAACGGTTTTGGTCATTGGTCCAATTTGATCAAATGACGAGGCCATCGCCATCAATCCGGATCGAGACACCGTGCCGTACGTAGGCTTAAACCCAACCAAGCCACAAAATGCGGCCGGTTGACGAATCGAGCCACCAGTGTCTGAACCAAGAGCGGCAGGCGCTAAATCTGCTGCCACCGCGGCGGCGCTTCCGCCTGAAGAACCCCCAGGAACGCACGATTCATCTACCGGGTTCTTGGTTGGTCCGAATGCCGATCGCTCCGTTGACGATCCCATCGCAAACTCGTCCATGTTGGTTTTTCCGAGCGGAACAAGTCCCGCGTGTTTGAGGCGCGTGATCACGGTTGCATCACGAGGCGCGACGTAGTTCGCCAAGATTCGTGATCCTGCCGTTGTTTTTGTGTCCTGAAAGCAGATATTGTCTTTGATCGCTAAAGGCACGCCATCGAGCGCTCCACGCAATTCACCCGCGCTTCGTCGATCATCGGACTGCCGCGCTGCGGCTCGAGCCTGATCTGCAAGCACGCTGATATACGCATTCAGTCGAGGATTTTCTGCTTCGATTCGCGCGAGATAGCTCTCGGTGACTTCGCTCGCGCTCAGTTCTCCAGCAGCGAGAGCCCGAGAAAGATCGGCAACATTCCAGCCAGTCAACATAGGTTAGGAGGCTTTACGATGAGGGAACACGCTTGGAACGCGCAACAGATCGCCGAGGCGATCTGGAAACCCTTGAATAATCCGTTCTCGCACCTCTGGGTCCTGTGTCACCAGGTCGCGATCGGGCGGGAGCGATTCACCGAAGACGCTGCCTTCTGGCACGCCGGCTGTATCAATCGCCTGCAACCGATCGACGTACGATAAAATCGAAGAAAGCTCCCCTGCGTAGCGCTCAACTTCTGCATCCGAAAGCGAGAGCTGCGCAAGTGCTGCCATGCGACGAACATCCTCAAAAGAAGCGGGCATATACGAACAGCCTAACCGACCAAGCGCAAATCAGCAACTCGCTCGTTTAGAAGCTCGTCGCAAACGGTGCAATAAGGAGTAGGATGGTAGAAATAATCATCAACACCGCCAAGCCCTTCAAAAACCAACGACGACGAGGTGAGAGATGTTCCATACGAAGAAGAGGACAACGAATTATGCTCGACGCAAGACTTTGATAAAGGTATCCGGCGGAATTTCGACCCCACCCTTCCCGTGCTCCAACATGCGCGCTTTCCCTTTTTTCTGCTTCTGCAACAATTTTGATTTTCGAGAGTAGTCACCGCCCGACATTTTTGCTAACACATCTTTTCTGAAGGCGGACAAGCGATCGGCGGCGATGACCTTAGCCCCAACCGACGCCTGCAATTTTACCACGAACTGCTGCCGAGGAAGCTCCTCTTTGAGCGTTTCAACAATTTCTTTCCCACGGCGATACGCTTCAGACTCGTGCAGGAGTGTGGCGAGCGCTTCAACCGGCTCTTCCGCCACCAAGATGGAGAGGCGCACAATGTCCGATGGGCGGTAGCCAAAAAACTCATAGTTCAGCGACGCATATCCCGCCGTGACCCCTTTCAACTTATCGTAAAAATCCACGATCACTGAGGCAAGTGGCATTTCGTAATGGAGAATCGCTCGCTGTTCATCGAGATATTCGGTCGTGACATACGATCCTCGACGATCCTGAACCAACTGCATCACGTTTCCGAGATAGTCTTTTGGAGACACAATATCAACCTTCACCCAAGGCTCTCGGGTTTCTTTGATGACAGACGCGTCGGGGAATTCACCCGGCGACTTAATGAGCTTTGATTGACCGTTCGTGTAGTCGACTTCATACCCCACCGATGGCGTGGTCACGACGACATCCATGTTAAATTCGCGCGCCAATCGTTCTTGCACGATTTCCAAGTGGAGCATCCCAAGCAAGCCACAGCGGAATCCAAAGCCAAGCGCCGCGGAATGCTCTGGTTCAAAGGCGAGTGCCGAATCGCTGAGCTTCAACTTCAAGATCGCATCGCGCAATCGCTCGTATTCGTTGCCTTCTGATGGAAAAATCCCCGCGTACACCATTGGTCGAACCTCTTTATACCCTGGCAACGGCTGCACTTGAGATGTGACTTCTTTGAGCGTAATGGTGTCACCCACTCGCACCGAACTAATCTCTTTGAGACCCGTGACGACATATCCGATTTCTCCCGTTTCGAGCGTTGGATGCGACACGTAATCCGGCTTTAACGCACCCACATCGAGCGCTTGCCCATCGGCCTTCGTGGCGAGGAAGCGAATCGCGGCATTTTTTGGCAGTCGGCCGTCCACACAACGTACATAAGCGACCACCCCCTGATAATCATCGTACTTTGAATCAAAAATAACGGCGCGCAGTGGAGCGTTTGCGTCGCCCGATGGCGGCGGAACATCGCGAACGATGCGTTCGAGAATCTCCGGAATTCCCTCACCTGTTTTTCCAGACGCGGTACCAATTTCTTCGCGCGCGCACCCGATGAGCTGCATAATTTCCGCGGCACGACGCTCGACATCGGCATTCGGCAAGTCGATTTTGTTGAGAATAGGAATGATGGTGAGGTTTTGTTCAACCGCTAAATAGAGGTTCGCGATCGTCTGCGCCTGAACCCCTTGCGTTGCATCCACCAACAAGACCGCCCCCTCCACGGAAGCGAGAGACCGAGACACTTCATACGTAAAATCTACGTGGCCGGGTGTATCGATCAAATTCAGCTCGTAGACTTCACCGTCTTTGGCGGTATAGGACATCCGCGCCGGCTGAAGCTTAATCGTGATGCCGCGCTCACGTTCGAGCTCCATGGTATCCAGGAGCTGATCCTTCATTTTGCGCTTTTCGACCGTTGCCGTCGCCTCAAGCAGCCGATCCGATAAGGTCGACTTTCCGTGATCGATGTGGGCGATGATACAAAAATTTCGGATTCGGCGTTGGTCCATATGGGCGCAATCGTGCCTGAATCAAGCCAAAAAAGCAAGTGACCCAAACTCAGCTCCTACGCTGAGACCCGTCTCCACAGCAGCCCCCTCACTCGTCGCCAGAGCGCCTCTGCCTCGGCGAGGCGCATCACGTAGGTCACCCCCAGATAGACCACCCCAGCTCCAACGACGCTAACGCCGAACTGCAGCGCTACTTGCCACACGGTATGCAATGGAAACACCGTTCCCACGATCTGACGAAGACCGGCCGCGGCACCCAACGCCGGAACCGATGCCACAAGTGAGCTGACCGCCAGGCGCAGAAACGATCGCTCTGACGCCGCCCCCGCCCGCCGCCGAAGCGCAAGCCACAGCAACACCACTTGGAGCATCGCCGCTCCGGAAAAGGCCATCGCCAACCCAGCGATACCAAAGCTCGAACGGAGGAAGAGCGCTGCCAGAATCATGAGCGCTTCCGTGATCCCCGTCACGATAAACGGCGTCCAGGTCGATTGAAGCGCGTAAAACGCCCGAGCAAGCAATGGAGCCAACGCCTGAAACACAAGCGAAATGGACATCCAGCCAACCACCTGCGCCGTAGCGATCGTTGCGCCCCAGCCAAAGGCGCCATCTCCCAAAATCAAGCGCACCAACTGCGCGCGCAACAACACGAAGAGGAGTGATACGGGCAGCAAAAAATAGACGATGCGTCGCCCCGTTTCACCAAGGACATCGTGATACGCTTGCCAATCGCCATTCCCGGCTGCATCCGATAACAATGGAAATGCGGCGAGAGCAAACGAAATACCAATCACGCCCAAAGGAAAGCTCTGCAAATTATTGCCCAGCTGAAATACGGCTACCGACCCCTCGGGTAACACCGACGCAAACCCAAGTAGAAGCACCAAACTGATCTGCGCCGCTCCAAGAGAAGCGAGACGTGGCGCCGTCAAGACAAGCAGTCGACGAAGATCCTGCGTCCATTCGAGACGCTCTGGCCAGCGCAATCCCAGCCGGAATGCTCCGCGAAATTGCAGCGCCGCATGTAGTGCCGCTCCAATGAGCACCCCAATAACGACTCCCAAGACCCCAAACCAAGGCACGAGTGCCACAATACCGAACAGGATTCCCGCGTTATAGATGACCGGCGCAAACGCAAAGGCCAAGGTTTTTCGAGCGGATTGCAAAACTCCTCCAAAAATAGCCGAAACGCCAAGCAAAAATGGCGAGAGGAACAACCAACGCGTCAAACGCACGGTGAGGGCTAACCGTTCCCCATCAAAACCCGTGACCATGAGCGGTACAATCTGCGGCGCGAAAAGGCTCCCAATCACCGCCAATCCCATCAACGCCACTGCAAACCACCCTAACACCAGTGACGCAAAGCGCATGGAAGACTCCGTGCCTTTTTTCGCTTTAAGCTCGGCGAGCAATGGCAAAAATCCGGCGCTCAGCGCCCCGATAATGACGAGGTTATAGAGCGTATCCGGCAGTCGAAACGCGGCGTAATAGGCGTCGAGCTCTAACCCCGCACCAAAGGTTGTGGCGAGCAACCGATCACGAAGAACCCCGAGAATTCTCGAAGCCACGGAAGCGACGGCAAGAAGCAGAGCCGCCTGCCCGATACTGCCTCCGTCCTTTTGTTCTAATCGTTGCAAAAATGTACGTAGTCGACTCATACGGAAAAAGGATCTTTGGGAATACTCCACTCGAGCGCCAGCTCTTCACCCGCCTGCTTGATGACGATCGACTCCAAGGGAGCGCTCCCTCCATCCAGCCGCTCACCCGTGTTCACATCAAACTCCGCGTCATGCCATCGACACACACACTTCCCATCAACAAGCTCGATCGGCCCACCCATATGCGTGCAGCGATTCAGAAACGCACGCATCTGCCCTTTGTATCGAAACACATAGGCACTGATGCCGGGCATGAGAGGGACCGTTCGCCCCTCCCCTTCTCGCCAGGCGTCGGCCCGTCCTAAGGAGATCGTCCGCATATTACGTGTGCGACGCTGGATATGTGAATTCGTAGGGGAACAGTTCTTTGCGGATGGGCCCATGCCAACGCATGTACCACTCGGCACGAATGTATCGCCAAGCGATCATGAGGTACCCATCACGCTCAAGACGACGCACGGAAACCTGTAGTTCTGGCTGAGAAAGATAGCAAAATCGTCCGCCAGACTGAACGATGCGCTGAACATATTCCATATCTTCTGCAAACACCACCGTTTCATCAAACCCTTGCACCCGCTCATGCCACTCACGCTGAACAAAAATCCCGCTTCCGGCGGCATGCGGAATCAGTGGCGAACTCCATTTGGCGTAAACATGGTACAGCCAATGATAGACGACGTTTTTGAACCCTCGTTTCTCGGGAATGAACTGGGTCGTCCCGACAACGGCTTGGCGACGGCGAAAGCTTAGTAACGCTTCTTGATAGTAGGTTGTCGACAACGGTACGACGTCCGCATCATGAAAACAGATCCACTCCCCCCGTGCGACACGTGCGCCAGCATTACGACCAGGCCCAGGAAGCCCACCATCAACTACGCGAGCGCCAAATCGCTGAGCAATCAAGCGTGTCTCGTCGGTTGATCCCGCATCCGCCACGATAACCTCGAGCTCAACTCCCTGCTGCGCACGAATCGCCTCCAACAGACGTGGGAGCGTCTGCGCTTCATTTTTTGCGGGAATAACAATCGAGAGCTGCATAGGAGGAGAATACCTGAAGCCGGATAAAGACGAAAGACGTGCTACATCCCCCGCGTATCACGGGGTCGAAGGAGCTCCCAACTTGCAATCGCTGCCGCCATCGACACATTCAACGACTCTTTCTTTCCCACCTGTGGAATCTGTAAGATCCCCGCACAACGCTCAAGCAGACTGGCGGGTACGCCGGTTGTTTCGGTGCCGAGCAGCAATGCCATGCGCGCAGGAGGGACGAAGGACTGGATGCTCACGGCGCCCGCGAGCTTTTCTAGCGCGTAGATCGGGACATGCTGCGCGGCCAACATCTCAAACACCCGGTCAATCGCCAGTTCGTGCGTAAATGGAACCCACGTTTCGGCACCCAGTGCGGTTTTGTGGATCTTTTCATCGGGTGGAACGGGCGTGTAGCCCGTCAACCAGAGCCGCGCCACCCCGAGCGCATCCGCCATACGAAACAACGCCCCCACGTTTTCCCGGGAGCGAATATCGTGAGCGATAAGATGAAGCTCGGTGTTCATGGGCAGATCCTAGCCAAAAATAGCCGTTTCGTCTACACTCCGCCCATGAAATACGGGGACCATTTGCACGGCACCATCACCGCCGTTGATCAAAAAGGACGAGGGATCTTTGAAACCACGCTTGCGTCAGGCGATGTTCGGCGCGTTGCGATTCCGTTTACGTCGCCAGGTGACGTGGTGGATG
Source organism: uncultured bacterium (assembly GCA_937968025.1). Taxonomy (GTDB): domain Bacteria; phylum Patescibacteriota; class Patescibacteriia; order 2-12-FULL-60-25; family 2-12-FULL-60-25; genus JAGOUA01. The sequence continues at coordinate 1,122 of CALBSL010000019.1, read as the reverse complement.
CGACGTTTGTAAAGCGTGATGCCGGGCTCTGGATCGGCCGCCTTGAACGTATCCACACTCCAAGTCCTGATCGAACCCCAACCACCTGTCCGCATGCCGGTAGCTGCGGCGGATGCCTATGGCAGCACCTGGCCTATGAAGCACAGCTCGCGCTCAAGAAACGAGGGCTTGAGACCGCATATCAAGCCGGCGGGATCACGCTCCCCCTCGAACCCATCGTCCCGTCACCGGCACAGCTCGGATACCGCAACCGTATGGACTACGCGGTCGGCTGGAAAGGAGAACTCGGATTAAAGGAGTATGGCAGCTGGAACCGTTACATCGATCTCACCACCTGCCTCTTGCTTGATGAGGCCACGCCAACGATTCTTGAACTCGCTCGGTCAGCGGCTCAGGAACTCGGCTGGGAGCCGTGGGATGCGCGCAAGCACACCGGACAATTCCGCTATGTCGTGATTCGCCTGGGACGCAATACGAAGCAACGATTGATTCATCTCCTCGTGAAAGACCTTGCTACCGTCAGTGAAGCGCAAAAAGCGCGCTTACGCGAAATCTTTGCGCCTTGGTGTACATCCCTCATCCTCGGAGAAAACACGAAGACCACGGACGTCTCCTACGCGGAACGGATCGAGGCTCTCATCGGCAACGACTTTCTCGAAGAATCAGTGAACGACGTGCAGTACCGCATTCATCCGAACGCCTTCTTCCAAACGAACACGTTGATGGCAGCCGAGCTCCAATCACGAACGATCGCTGCTCTTGGTCCTGTTGAAGGCAAGCACGTCCTCGACTTATATGGCGGCATTGGCTTCTTCGGCGTCGCCCTCGCAAAACAAGGAGCGAGCGTCGTTGGACAGGAGCTCGACGCCTTCGCTGTCGCCGAAGCGAAGAAAAACGCTGAATTCAACAACGTCTCTGCACATTGCACATTCGCCAGCGGTCCAGTTGAACAACTCCCCCCTGAAACCTGGAAAGCCGATGCCGGCATTATTGATCCACCTCGCGCCGGGCTTCATCCAAAAGCCCTTGAGGCACTTATCAAATATGGTCCAGAGCGAGTCGTCTACGTCTCTTGCAACTATCATTCGTTTGTTCGCGAATGGGAACAGATCAAACAGGCCT
>CALBSL010000018.1 GCA_937968025.1 uncultured bacterium | reverse complement strand
ATCTCCGTCTCGGACACCTCCCCGGACCACCGTCGACGCGCCAGATCCTCCACAACGGCCCACAGCGGCTTCCCACGACGGTTCGCCTCCTGCAGACACTCGGAGGCATCCCGCGCGCCCAAGCCGTAGCAGGGCAAGCTGAGCGCTCGCCACACCGCCGAAGATTCGTGGTACCCGTCCACAAGCGAGAGCAGGGCGTGCACGTCTAAGATCGATGGCTTGCTGTACAACCCACGCAGCGCCAAAAACTGGAACGGCACCTTGTGACGTTCACACGCGCGCACGAACGGATCCGCTCCATCGTTGGAACGCACCAGGATCGCAAAATCATTCCACGTGGTCCCTGAATCAAGCTTCTTCTTTGCGAGAATCGCTTCAATCACCGCTTCCGCCTCCGCTTGCTCTGTGCTGAGCCAGAGGGCTTCGACCTCTCCCCCGTCCCCGGCCATCGCCTTCAGCTCTTTCGCGATTCCTAGTCGCACTTCCAAACGGTTCGGATCGTTCTTGCGAATAAACCGGTACGCCGTATCCAAAATCTCCTTGCGTGATCGGTAGTTCTCGACGAGCGCCACGGTTTTCGCCTCCGGAAAATCATCACGGAACTGCAAAATGTTGGCGAGCGAAGCCCCGCGGAACTTATAGATTGCCTGGTCATCGTCACCCACCACCGTCAGATTCTTGTCTTCGCCAAGCAATAGCTTCACCAATTCGTATTGCGCCCAGTTCGTATCTTGGAATTCATCAACGAGAATGTGTCGAAACTGCTCACGATACTCTTTCAGAATGCGAGGTCGTTCACGGAACAAGCGGAGGGTCTCGAGAATGAGATCCCCAAAATCCAAATACCCCTCTTCTTGCAACAGCGTTTGATACACCTGGTACACCGCTGCAAGCTCGCGTAGACGTGCCCGTTCAGTGTCCGCGTCTTCCCCGGTTCCCAGATCGACCGTTTCTGCAAACTGCGTGTACTGCTCAGGACGAATACCCTCATCCTTTGCTCGCGAGATGTGCGACATGATCGCGCGCAAAAACTTCGTAGGATTTCCGAGCGGCTTGTAATACGAAAGCGGCAAACGCGAAAGATGGCGACGAAGCAGCAGCCACCCCTCTGTGGAGGTGAGCAACCGAGACTGCGTAGGTAGCCCTATATCTAAACCATGCGCCTCAAGCACCCGTTGGCAGAACCCGTGAAACGTCGAGATCCAAAAATCGTACGCTCCAGTCGAGAGCAATTGCAGCACTCGATCCTCCATCTCACCTGCCGCCTTCTCAGTGAACGTGAGTGCGAGAACACGATCCGTTGATGAACCAGGCTCGTGCACGAGACGAGCATACCGACGTGTCAGCACCGTGGTTTTCCCGGTTCCGGCGCCGGCCACAATCAACAGCGGACCACTTCCATGTTCCACGGCGGTTCGCTGGGCATCGTTCAAGCCCTCAAGAAGGTTCTCGACCATATACCCGTCAGTCTGGCGAAGATGAAGCGGGATGGCAAACCGACGTTCAGCCCCTTGAAAAAATTAGGAATTTGTGGTACAGATCACCCAGGAGAACCATCTCCTATGGAGGAACCCATGAACAAGCCGCCGAGCGACCAGACAAACCCCGAAACCCCTTTCTGGGTGACGTACGCTGAAGAAGAGATGTCGGCCAGAAAGAAGGAACTTGACACCCTCCGTTACAAGCCATTCGTATGGCTACCTGGCGTCATTCGCGAGGCCAATAGACGGGCCTCGGACATCCTTGAAACGCTCACGTCATCACCGCTTGAGTCGCACCGGGTACGAGCGCTGATGGTTTCCGTCCCTCTTCCGATCATTGGAGCCCTCTTCTGTTTCAGTTGCGAGCTGTATCTGCGACGCTCTTTCCTTCTCTCCTCGCCCGCCGTGTGGCATGGAGCTATCTGGTGGCTGTGTTGGGAGATCATCAGTCTCGACTACCTGTTCTGGATGAGAATTATCCAGGGCGACGCGGTAAGAAAATACAAGCGAGCAAGACAGAACGATCGAGATGATCAGCTCGTGCAGCGACTCGAGCAAAAAATCTCGTCACATCTCTCTACATACACCCTCAGTGAGTGGCAAAAGAGATATCGTGAGGACATGCCGCAGTTGACAAGGTCGCCGCAGACGCAGCTCACAAGGCCCAACCCACCAGAGGCATCCACCAACATCAATCTGGGCACAGAGCTCAACGGAGATGAAATCTTCCTCCAGCTAACAGAAGCGATCCGAGAAACCGAGAGGCTCTCAGCTGAGCTCAAGGAGGCTATCGATGCGATCAGGCAGGTTGCGCGAGATCGCACGCGGGAATCC
>CALBSL010000017.1 GCA_937968025.1 uncultured bacterium | reverse complement strand
TCGTGTGCGCGACCTGTTCGAAAAAGCAAAAAAGCAGGCCCCTTGTATCATCTTTATCGATGAAATCGATGCCGTTGGTCGACAGCGTGGTGCCGGTCTTGGTGGATCTCATGATGAACGCGAACAAACCCTCAACCAAATTCTCGTCGAGATGGATGGCTTCGAACCAAACCTCGGCGTGATCCTGATGGCCGCCACCAACCGGCCTGACGTGCTCGATCCAGCCCTCCTCCGTCCTGGGCGCTTCGATCGTCGTGTGGTGATGGAGCTCCCCGATCTCAGTGATCGCGAAGAGATTCTCACGATTCACGCCAAAAACAAACCACTTGAAGCAGACGTGCTGCTGCGTCGGATTGCCGAGCGAACACCTGGCTTTTCTGGAGCAGATCTCGCCAACCTCATGAATGAAGCCGCGATTCTTGCCGCGCGCAACGATAAATCGACGGTGAGCCAGCTCGATATCATCAACTCGATCGAAAAGGTCATGCTCGGCCCAGAACGTCGCAGCCACCTCATGAACGATGAAGAACGCCTCGTCACCGCCTACCACGAAGGTGGCCACGCACTTGTTGCGTATCTGCAGCCACACGCGGATGCTGTGCATAAAATCTCCATTATCAGCCGAGGTCGTGCGGCGGGCTATACGATCAAACTCCCTGTCGATGATCGCCGCATGCGCCGTCGCAAGGAGTATCTCGAAGATCTCGCTATGACCCTTGGTGGGTATGCCGCTGAGCGCCTCGTCTACGGCGACGTCACCCCGGGCGCCTCAAACGACATGCAAAACGCGACTCGCCTCGCAAAAACGATGGTGACTCAGTGGGGCATGTCAGACGCCCTTGGTCCGCGGGCGTATGGCGAGCATTCGGAGATGATCTTCCTTGGTCGAGAGATCTCAGAGCAAAAAGACTACTCTGAATCCAAAGCAGAGCTCATCGACAAAGAGATTGACGCCCTCATTCACGGCGGGCTCGCCTCGGCAACCGCGCTGCTCACCCAGCATCGCGAGACGCTGGATCGCCTCGCTGAGTACCTCGTCAAACATGAAACCATTGAACGAGATGAGGTGGAACGCATCGTCGGCTTCCCGCCAGCCAATGCAAAAAACTCCCTTCCGCAGACAACAGCCTAAACACCCCACGCGGGGTGTTTTTGCACATCAAAAAAGAAAAGATCCCAGCACGGATGCTGGGATCAGGGGTCTGTTGGTTCAGGGGGCGGTGAGCCGCCGAGACAGGGTTGCCTGAGCCTCGGCGCAGGCGGCAGAGGGGCCGGCGGCGCAGACCTCCGTCACCCGCCGGAGGAGCAACTCCAGTCCGCCGAGGCGTTCCCAGGTCGGAAAGGCGCCGGCACGAATGCGCTCGTTGAACGCCTGACGGAGCGATGCTGCCGTACGATCGATCGCCGCACAATCCGGTCGGACCGTGTCGGGAACGCGCGGACGGTAGCCAGCGGCACGAATCGCCTCCTCGGACCAGGCCACCATCGACGCCGGTGCTTCGGGCCGCCCACGGTCTTCGGTACGAATGGCGCCCGTGTCCAAGCGACCTTCACGACACGCCTGGGCCCGAG
>CALBSL010000016.1 GCA_937968025.1 uncultured bacterium | reverse complement strand
TCACATTGAATTTATTTCTCACTCTTCTTAGTCGTTATGGCCTCTCCTTTATTACAGCTGTCATACTGGTTTAACTCACAGACCCAGCCTTTCATGCCTATCGTAAGCTATGCATTGCTAGCGCTCGTCGTTTTGTTTCTGATAGGGGCTGTCATTGTTCGTTTCCATCGTAATAAATTAGAAGATAAATTCCTGCGACGCATCTGGAACAGAGTGTTTGCTTGTCTTTTATCCGCAGGGCTCATTGGTCTCGTGCTCTATTTCTTTACCTGGCAACGTGTGCCCGTGTTCGGTATGCGTATGTTTTGGCCTATTTGGTTGATGGCTCACTTGGTTTGGGGCTACAAGATTTGGGCAAGAGCGCGTCGTGATATCCCAACCATGCAAGCCGAACGTGCCAAACGTGAAGCCTATGAAAAGTGGCTCCCGAAAGCCAAGCGATCGTAAACTAACGTCGTATCGAAGTAGCTTAGGACGTCGTGGTGAAGAGTTTGCCGCGACGTTTTTTGCATCCAAAGGCTTCATCATTTTGGAACGCAACTGGAGCTGTCGTTTTGGAGAAATTGATTTAATTATTAAAAAAGGTGAGGAAGTGCGTTTCATTGAAGTAAAATGTCGCAGAACACATGCCTTTGGCTATCCCGAAACTTCTGTCACGGCAAAGAAGCTACGGCATTTGCAAATTGCTATGGAGCTATGGCTGCGTACCCAGCCTTCTCTACCACGCCATTATCAGGCGGATGTTTTGGCCATCTCTTGGTTAGCTGGTTCAACGGAACCGGGGGTCGAGTGGATTCAAGGAGTATGATGCGCTATACTTTGACCAATGGTCTTTCTTGAGCACATCCATAAAGTTTATCCGCCTGATGTGGTGGCGCTTCAAGATATTTCGTTTCATATTGAAGCTGGTGAGTTTGTCTCCATCGTCGGCCAAAGTGGCGCAGGTAAAACCACCCTCGCTAAAATGCTCATGGCCGACGAACGGCCTACGAGTGGCCGCATTGTCATCGGCGGCTGGGATATTACTCACATTCGTTCCTACGAGATCCCGGCTCTTCGTCGCCAAAATGGGGTTGTATTTCAAGATTTTAAATTATTACCAAAAAAAACGGTTTACGAAAACGTAGCTTTTGCTCTCGAGGTATCTGGAGCTTCTCGAGCTCGCATACGTGAAGTTGTCCCTCAGGTGTTGCGCATTGTCGGTCTCGAAAATAAAACCGAACGATTTCCCTGGCAGATTTCCGGTGGAGAGCAGCAACGCGTAGTGATTGCACGTGCCTTGGTTCATCGTCCAAAAATGTTGCTTGCCGACGAGCCAACCGGCAACCTCGATGCCATCAACGCCGCCGAAATCACTGACTTATTAGTTCGTATCAATGCCTTCGGGACCACCGTTATTCTTGTGACGCATAACCGCGAGATGGTAAACAATTTGCGTCGACGTGTGATTACCTTGCATGAGGGGAAGGTCGCTTCAGATCATAAACATGGAAAATATACCTTGCCGGTATGATCACCCTTGCTCGCATCTTTATCGCTTCGTGGAAAAACTTTTTCCGTAATGCTTGGATTGGCGTGGCCACGATCTTTGTCTTTGGTCTTGCCATCTTGTCCGTGAATGTTCTATTAACGGTGCAAGCTGTCATGAGTCGTGCCGCGCACGCCCTCGAAGATCGTGTTGATATAACGTTAACCTTTCGCACCGCTACCCCCGAACCCGTCCTGAACCAAATAAAATTTTACGCGTTATCTCTTCCGCAAGTGAGTTCTGTGCAACTTGTCTCTGCCCAAGAAGCTCTGCAGAATTTTCGTGCCCGCCATGCCGATGAACCAAAAGTCCTGGCTGCCTTAGAGGAGGTAAGTGGAAATCCATTAGGGGCACAGATGGTGGTCAAAGCCCGCGATCCACAAGAATATTCTTTTATTATCCAGGCGCTGCAGAGTCCGCAATACGCGCCTTTTATCCAAAAGCAAACCTACGCTGACCACCGTTCCGCTATCGAACGTATACAG
>CALBSL010000015.1 GCA_937968025.1 uncultured bacterium | reverse complement strand
CTGAAATGTTCCATCCTCTGCGTCAGAATCTCCCGAGCCTGCTTCCGATACCAAGCAACCATCTTCTCCTTGCTTTCAAAGGTCATCGTATTCACTTCACCAAGAAACAGAAGTTCTTTCTTCATCCCTCGCTTGCGTTCCAGATGCTTGGCAATCCATTCCTTTTTGCGCTCGATAAGATTCTCAATGCGGAATCGGGAAACAAAAATCGGCGCACGAACAACAAGTGTCGCATCAGAAGAAATCATGAGAGCGATAGATCTGCGACGAGAGCGGATGAGTTTGTAGGGATGAGACATGGGACAATTATATACTAATTGACAAGATTTAAATAAAATAGTATTGTACTGAGCGATTTACAGCACAAATAAACCCTTAAACCAAGAAAGAAACCATACGATCTATGCAAGCTATCAACTGTGTCTTCATCGAAGGCGGTGGCCTGGCAGATAACGAAGCCGATGCCCTCTACTTCTTCGGACAGCACATGATCAAGAAAAAGCTCCGTCGGATCAAGCTGACCAGCGAGGAACTCGATACGGAAATCGTGATCAACACTCAGCACGAATTCACCTTCTTCGTCGGTGTAAGTGGAATCAAAATGCACGCCGAAATCAATCGTAGCTCAAAAACCATCAAAGCAGAATTCCTTGTATATCCCACGAAACATATTTTGATGGCAATACCCGGAACGTGGCAGCGTGGATCTGAAGACGATCTCAAAAGCCGTGCTGGAAAAGCCGTCGCACTAAACTAATCCGCATTCTTTCACACCCAACCCCGTCGCATCACGCGTCGGGGCGGTTTTTTATATATAAAACAAAGCGCGTAACTTTCGCTACGCGCCTTTTGAAAAATTCGAAACAAATTCAGCGTACACCAACTCAATTCGCCATGAGCTCGCTGATGACTGGAACCGCCGCCTCAAGTGCACGTCCGCGGTGGCTAAGAATCCCCTTCTGGATGTGACCTTGTGAAGCACCGTAGAAATCCACGAGCGGCATGTTGTAGAGCGTCGCATGAAAGATCGAAGAAAACGGGTGACCCTTGATGCGTTTCTTGGTGGGCTTGATGCGGATGTTCCCTTCGAGCGTACCCCTAAACGAAAGAGGTTCGCCGATTGTCCCATCCGTATTCACTCCGATGAGCACGATTTTGCTCACGAGGAGCGCATTGCGTTCGAAGCCTTTCAACTTCTGCATGCAGTCAAGCGTGCGTGAAATGATTTCTTCGTCGCTCATCGCTGGGGCGACAAGTTTTTTCGATTCGCCATTCAAAGCCGGAACTTCAATCCCTGTCTCATCGACAAGGATGATGAAACGGAAGCCGCGCAACTTATCCTGCGAAGCACATTGTTCGGCGTAAGCACATGCTGTCGCAAGCGCCTGATCGCCAAATGATGGGATCTTCGGAACTTCAACACGGGCTTCGTTGATACCGAAGGTGTAAGGTTCGTAAACTGGAATCTTGTGAAAGCCGAGGTGTCGGCGGATTTCAGTGACATCTGCCTGGTTGGACCGAGGATATACAAGGTTTGTTTTCATAGATATTTGAACTCCCTGCAGGAATTATATGCCTGATGAAAACAGTGTCAATGAAAAGAACAATAAAAAAAAACCGACCGCGACACAAAAAGTGTAGCGGACGGGCATAGAGAACGGGAACGAAAGATCAAATTTGAGAGTGAAAAGAGAGAAACG
>CALBSL010000014.1 GCA_937968025.1 uncultured bacterium | reverse complement strand
AACAGGGCGAAGTCGTTGCTATTGGTCCAGGAAAGCTTCGTGACGACGGATCTCGCTCCGCGCTCAGTGTGAAGGTTGGTGATAAGATCGTCTTTAAGAAGTACGCTCCAGACGAGGTGAAGATCGGGGACGAAACCTATCTTGTGCTCGCGGAAAGCGATGTAATGGCGGTGGTTGAAGCGTAATTTCTTCTATTTTCCTGTATGGCAAAAACGATTTTGTTTTCAAGTGATGCGCGCCAAGCGATGAAGCGCGGCGTGGATCAGCTCGCAAACGCGGTAAAAGCAACGTTGGGTCCAAAGGGTCGCACCGTGGTGATTGATCACGGCTACGGCTCTCCAACGATCACGAAAGACGGGGTGACGGTCGCAAAGGAAATTGAACTCGACGATAAGATCGAGAATGTGGGCGCCCAGCTCGTCCAGCAGGTGGCTTCAAGAACGAATGACGCAGCTGGTGACGGAACCACGACGGCTACCGTTCTCGCCCAGGCAATGATCGGTGAAGGATTGAAGAACATCACAGCAGGCGCTGATCCGCTCGCCATCAAGCGCGGCATGGAAAAAGCGGTTGAAGTCGTGATTCATGAACTCAAGACGAACGTGGCGCAAAAGATCACGGGCGACAAGATCGAGCATGTTGCCTCGATTAGCGCGAACGACCGCGAAATCGGCAAGACGATTGCGGAAATGGTGAACGAAATGGGTCAGGATGGGGTGATCACTGTTGAAGAATCGCAGACGTTTGGCGTTGAAAAAGACGTGGTGAAGGGGATGCGTATTGATAAGGGATATGTCTCGCACTACTTCGTGACCAATCAGGAACGCATGGAAGCCGAATACGCTGATCCGTTCATTTTGGTGACGGATAAAAAAATTGGTTCCATTCAGGATTTGTTGCCTATTCTTGAAAAAGTCCTCAAAGCGGGGAAGAAGGAGCTCGTGATTGTGGCTGATGATATTGAGGGTGAAGCGCTCACGACGTTGGTGGTGAACCGTTTGCGCGGAGTGTTTAACGCGCTCCCAATTAAGGCTCCTGGATTCGGTGATCGCCGTAAAGACATGCTGCAAGATATTGCGACGCTCACGGGGGCACAGTTCATCAGCGATGATCTTGGTCGTAAGCTTGATGCGGTGGAACTGACGGATCTTGGTTCTGCGCGCAAGGTAACGGCTTCTAAGGAGCACACGACATTCGTTGACGGTAAGGGTGATAAGGCGGTGATCGAAGCCCGTGCGCAGGCGATCAAGGCACAGCTCGAGAAGACGGATTCTCAGTTTGATCGCGAAAAACTTCAGGAACGGTTCGCGAAGCTCATGGGCGGCATCGGTGTGATCAAGGTTGGTGCAGCCACGGAAGTGGAAATGAAAGAAAAAAAGCATCGTATTGAAGACGCGATCGCCGCGACAAAGGCGGCGGTTGAAGAGGGGATCGTTCCTGGGGGTGGCGTGGCGTTGCTCCGTGCCATGAAGGCCCTCGAAACCGTCACATTTGAAGGAGAGGAACAGGTTGGTGCTCGCATTTTGCGCCGTGCCATGGAAGAGCCGCTTCGCACAATTGCGGCAAACGCTGGGAAAGACGGTTCTGTCATCGTGGAAGAGGTGAAGAAGCTTACGGGTTCCATGGGCTACAACGCCGAAATGGATCGCTATGAAGACCTGATTGCGGCGGGGATTATCGACCCGGCAAAGGTGACTCGCTCCGCATTGCAAAATGCGACGAGCGTGGCGGCACTCTTCCTCACGACGGAATGCGTGATTACGGAAAAACCAAAGAAGGAAGAAGCAGCTCCAGCAGGGGATGGACATGGACACGGGATGGGTTTTTAAGAAAAATCCGAGCATACGCTCGGTTTTTTCTTTGGAATCATTGACAGCCCGTAGGTGCTTTGGTACCATTTGGCCACCATTTCAGGCCTAACTGAATGAGATCAACTCTAGAAAGGAGCGTGGCACTATGCCAGAAGTAAAACGTAAAAAGAACGAATCCTTCGACTCTCTGCTCGGTCGCTTCAAGCGCCGTTGTCAGGACACGTGTTTGAACCAGGAAGTTCGCAGCCGTCAGCATCACTCGCATGAGCCTAACCGCAACAAGCGACGTGACGGAGCTCTTCGCCGCGCGACTCTCACTCAGCACTACGCCTACCTCGCGAAAACCGGTCAGCTCAAGGATGAAAAGCCTAAGCACACCCGCCGTCCTTCCTAAGGGAAGGCGGTTTGTGTTTTAGGGCATTGATGAGTTTACTACACGGCCTCTATACTTGAATTCATATGACACTCGTTCAAACCGTCGACACCGACTTTAAGGAAGCGATGAAGGCAAAAGAAGAAGTGCGCCTCTCAACGCTCCGCATGCTCCGCAGCGCTCTCAAAAATAAACAGATCGACCTTCAGCATGAGCTGACGGATCAAGAGGCGATGGCCGTCATTAAAACCATGATGAAGCAGTACCAGGATGCGCTCAACGACTTCATGAATGCAGGACGTACCGATCTCGCCGATCGTCAGCAAAAGGAACTAGATATTCTCGCGACGTATCTTCCACCGGCACTCTCTCGAGAGGAGCTTGAAGCAATCGTCAAACATGCGGTACAATCCTCTGGGGTCACGGACGCTGGAAAAGCGATGGGAATCGCTATGAAGGCGGTTGCTGGTCGCGCGGATGGAACGGATGTTCGCGCCATTGTAGAACTGTTGCTGAAGTAGTCTCGTACATTGCCCGTCCCTTTCACGATTTCATTCTTGAATCTTTCTTCCCATGCTTTGGAAAGGTTCGCAAGTCACCATCGCTCGATGTCGATCGCACGTAACCCTTGCGCTCGGCGTTTTTGCGATGGTGTTTGCGTTGTGGGCGCCGAACGCTCACGCACAGGCCCAGGATCTGGGTGCTCAGGGGGTTACGGATGTCGCTGCCGCCGCAGGGGTCAATGGCGCAACGGACCTTCCCACGATTATTGGAAATATTCTCAATATCGTGTTTGGAATCATGGGGGTTCTGCTCTTGGCGTACTTCTTGTATGCCGGCTACCTCTGGATGACGGCGGGCGGAAATCAAGAACAGGTCGAAAAAGCCAAGAACTACATGAAGAATGCGGTGATTGGGCTCGTGATTGCTCTGTCCTCGTTTTCGATCGCTTCGTTTGTGCTGGGGTGGCTTGGCGGTGACGGCCTCGGTTCAGGAATTGGTGATTCAGGTGGAACGCGGGGAGCGATTCGTCCGGGGAGCGGTTTTCCGAGCTCTGCGGGTGCTTTGGGCGATGGCGTTATCGAATACCATATTCCTGAGCGTGATGCTCGAGCGGTGCCGCGTAATGCCTCGATCATCATCACCTTTAAGCAGCCAATCGATCCTGTATCATTGATTGCCAACTACACGCCACAAACAAGTACCACTGCGCGTGATTTAAACACGAATGCCGTTCGTATTTTTCAGACAGGACAGGAGCAGGCCTCGCTGCTTCGAGGACAAGACGTGGAAGCCATGCTCTCAAGCGATAAGCAAACGCTCGTGCTCAGACCAAAGGTTCTGTTAGGCAATCCAACACGAGCGTCTGATTATACCGTGACTCTTCCGGGAGGAAACCAGGGACTTCGGCTGTTCTCGGAGCAGGGAAATGGACCATCGATCTTCTCCGCTGGAGAGGGCGGCTTGAATGTACAAAACGTTGGCTATAGCTGGCGATTTGAGGTGTCAACCGTGGTAGATAACGTGCCGCCAAGAGTCGTGTCTGTCGTTCCGATGGCGAATGATCGGTATGCGCCAAACGTCGTGATTCAGATGAACTTTGATAAACCACTCAACCCGCTCTCTGCGCAAGGATTGGTTCGCGAGGGTCAAGGGTTTCAAAATGTGGAAGTGTCCGCAAGTCCGTTGGAGGGCGAGGGCGCATCTCGACCGAACGGCGTGTTCACGCTTTCAAATCGGTTCCAGACGATTGAATTCGTGACCAACGTCTCCTGTGGAGTGAACTCCTGCGGTCGTCAGGTGTACTGTTTGCCATTTAGCTCCAATATCGGCGTGCGCATCAAGGCAGCCTCGCTTTCGCCCATTCCTCCTCAGGCGCGCGTGATCCAAATGGAGAACGGGTTGCTCTTTGATGGAATTGTTGACTACGTGGGGAATTCGCTTGATGGAAACGGCGATGGACAAGCGCAGGGTCCTGGCGCTCAGCCACAGTTCGATGATTATTCCTGGCGCTTTCAAACGACGGCCTCGCCCGATCTGCGCGCTCCAAGCATTGAAGCGGTTCGACCAGGCATTCGTGCGAGCAATGTGCCGGTCGATGAGCCGATCACGGCCGATTTTAGCCATGTGCTCCAAATGTCGACGGTGACGAGTGAATCAGTGCGCTTGCGCACTAATGAGCCGGAGGAGCTGCGCGATACGTTTTGGTGGGTGGTGGGAGGCGAGTCGATTCTTGTGAACGAACGACCAGCAAAGACGAGAGTGTCGATCGGACACCGCCCATTCGCACCAGCACAAGAGACGGCAGAAGGAGTGGTGTCCCCAGAGTACGCGCCGTATCTCAAGTCGGATATTCAAAACGTCCTCCAGAACTGTTTTAACCCTGCCGCCTCTGCTCGATGCACGGGATCGCCGAACTGCTGTGATGACACACGCTCTTCGTCGTCCTGTACCATTCCACAGGAGCTCCGCGCCGTTCCTCGAAACCCATGATCCGCCCTCTTCCTTGTATGATTTCTGCCCTTGCTCGCTGGTCCGCCGCTCTCGGCTTGGCCTTCTACGCGCTGGTACCAACGGCTCTTGCCCAAGAAGTTGATCTTGGTCTTGCCGAGGTGAACCAGGTCACCGGGTTATCCGGCGAAGATCCACGTGTGATCGTGGTTCGGATCATCAATATTGGATTATCTCTCCTCGGGATGATCTTTTTGGGGTTGGTGCTCTATGCTGGTTTTATTTGGATGACTTCAGGGGGTGACACGACGAAGGTTGAAAAAGCAAAGAATTATCTCAAAAATGCTGTCATCGGGCTCGTGATCATTTTGAGTTCGTGGGCTATCACGCGCTTTATCCTGACGGCCCTCCGTGAGGCAACGAACGGCAATGGAGGCGGTTCGGCGGTGTCTGACGGCACTGGTCGGATTGGTCTTGGTGGAACGAGCGGAGGGATCGGCGGGTTCCGCCTGGTGGGAATTGAGCCAGCCGGAGAGGTCTCGATTCGCAACGTGCAGGTACGATTCCTCTTCACGCAAGACGTCACCAGTCAAGAAGCGGCCGCACGTGTGCGCGTGCTTCCTGCAGAAGGAACGGAGCCAGTTGCTGGGCGGATTGCTGTTGAAGGCAGGCTCGTCACCTTCACCCCAGAAGCGACCTGTCCAGGTATGGAGGATAGGTTCTGTTTTGCAGCAAATACGGACTACATCGCTCGTGTCGACAGCGCCATGCGCTCGGCCACGGGTCAGGCGCTTGCCTGTGGAGGGTTGGGCGTTGTGTGTGAAGAGCGGTTTCGCACGGGCGAGCTGATTGATACGGAGGTTCCTGTTGTGACGTTGCTTCAGCCATTTTCGGGCCAGTCTCTCCCACAGAATTCGGAGGTAGAACTTATCGGGAGTGCTACGGACGACAGCGGCGTATCGGTATTGCAGTTCTCGGTGGATGGTGCGGTTGTTGGACGCGCGACACCATCAGGACGACCATCTCCCCGCAGCTTTGAAGGCCGTGTGAATTGGAGTACGCAAAACGTGACGCTTGGAGCGCACACCATTCAGCTCACTGGGTTCGATATCGATTCGAACCGGAAATCCGCCGAAGATGTGCAGGTGATCATCCGTCCAGCCTCGTGTTTTAATGAAGTGCAGGATGAGGGTGAAACGGGTCTTGATTGTGGCGGTCCGTGTGGCGCATGTGTGGGCGGATCGTGTCAGCAGGCACAGGATTGTCGTCAGGGAGTATGTGAACAGGGACGATGTGTTGAGCGTCCAATCATTACGGCCATCACGCCAAATAATGGACGTATCGGTACCATGGTGACCATTTCTGGTGCGAACTTTGGTGAATCTACGGGTGTAGTTCGTTTTACGGGTGGTGTTGAAGCTCGTGTACCGGCACGGTGTTCCGAGGTATCGAACGGATGGACGGATTCAGCCGTGGTTGTTGAGGTGCCCGTTGGTGCCCAGACCGGACCTGTGACCGTGAAGAACAGCGGTTCGGGTTTGGTTGATGGGACGGATGATGAATTCGGCCCACGTGTCGGTTCCTACACCGTAAACGACCAAAGCTACCCTGGTTTGTGTGCGATTACTCCTGATGAGGGTCGTATTAGCGCGCCAATCGCCTTGTTCGGAAGCGGTTTTGGATCCTCCTCGAATCGAGTAGAAGTCCGCGATGCCTTGGTGACGGCCTTCCGGGGATGGACGGCGGATGAAATTCTCATGAACGTGCCGGCAGTGACACCTGGTTCCGCATCTATTCGTGTGCGTGTCGGTGAAACAGAATCCAATCCACTTCCATTCTCAGTGATCGCTTCGCAGGCGACGGCGGCTCCGCTCATCGAGGCCATCGAGCCGGCAACGGGTCCTGTTGGACAATATATTACGATTCGCGGCAGACATTTTGGATCGCAGGCAGGGATTGTTCGTGTATCCGGTGCCGCGGGAGAGGGGCCTGCCGATACGGATTTTCCAGAAGCCTGTGATGCGGGCTCACGGTTTTGGTCGGACACCGCCATCATGGTCAAAATTCCTGCGAGCGTCCGTGCTCCTGGATTAGGCGGTTCTGTACAGGTGGTTCCGAGCGTCTATCAGCTCACGGTTCAGCGACAAGATGGGGGAGCAGTGAGCACTCCTGCGGGGTTAACGGTCACAACGGGAGAGGTGGGGCCGGGCGTCTGTGGACTTCTTCCTGATACGGGGCCGGCAGGAACGGAGGTTCGTATTTCTGGTGAACGGTTTGGCGCGCAGTCAGGATCCGTACAGTTTACGGGCGCGAATGGACCGGTGAATGCTTCGAGTATTTTAGAGTGGCAGGATCAAACGATTCGCGCCATTGTTCCGCTTGGGGCTCGTACGGGAGCGATGACGGTGCAGCGAGGTGAGCAAAACGCGAACCCGGTGCCATTCACTGTCCGCAACTGTAATGAAGACGCCTCGATCTGTTCCGAGACCGAGCGGTGCTGTGAAGGCGCTGGCATGTGTATTCCTACGGGCGGTACCTGTCCGGCGATTGCGACCAACGCCGAATATGCCTGGCGTGTCTCTACAGGAGAGATTCCGCTCTATCCAGAGGTGGTTGAGGAATGTAATCCGGTGACGCGTCAGCTTTCGTCGCCAAGCCCTTGGGATGGACGATCTGGCGGTGATCAGGTGTGTGTAAACGCTGATGTGATTGTCCGCTTTACCACAACGATTGATCCAAACACGATCAATAGTTCCACGGTGATCGTCAAGCGATGTGAAGAGTCTGATGAAACCTGTGAGAACGGCACGGTTGTTGCGCCGGCATCGGGTTTCCCACGAGTAGAGGCGGCATCAGAATCGACGAGCTTGATTCGGTTCCGTCCAGCCTCTGATCAGAGTCGCTGGACACCAAATACTCGCTATCAGGTGATCCTGACGACGGGCGTTCGCTCGGGCCGTGGGCTCGCCATGGTTGCACGTCCTGCGTGTGGATCGGGAAACGGCTACTGTTTTGGCTTCCGAACCCGTTCTACAGCCGATTTGTGTACGGTTGGCGGAGTATTGGTCAACCCAGCCGATTATCGGTTTGATGACATCGAGCAAGAAACAGATGTTCATGCGAACCCACTCGCCGCCAACGACGTGTGTCTTCAGTTGAATCCAGATGGGTACCCATGGAGTTGGTCAACACGCGATCGTCAGAATCGTACGGACGCGCGTGTTCAGGTCTCGAACCTTCCAGGGGGTCAAGATCCACAATTGCCTGATCAGGTGGCAACGTCACGAGCCGAGACGGGTGATAATGACCCTGTGCGTGTCACAGCCGCGCTTGTCAGCGGCGGCACCACCATTGCGGGCTTTGGAGAGATGAGTGTCGAAATGCGCCCATTCCTCGTAGAAAGCTATGGTCCAAACTGTGATGAGGCCTGTATTAATGCGCTCGCCTGGGCTCGCTTTAGTGCTCCGGTTCGTTTGAACTCGGTCTCGCCTCAATCGATCGAACTGCGTCGCTGTGCAGATGCAGAATGTCGCACCATGGATGAGCCAATCGCCCTTGAGCCTTCAAGTCTGCGGGTCACGGGTGTGCCGAACATGGATGAAGAAGGTCTCGGACGCTTCCTCGCTATTCGACCAGGGGTTGCCCTTCGCGCCGGTCAGTACTATCGTGTGCTGCTGAGAAGCTCGCCAAACCCAGAGCGGGCAAGTCTCTTCTCTCATCGAGGACAGCCGCTCACCGGTCTCAATAATCCCGACGGATTTGTGTGGATTTTTAAGACACGAACAGAAAATGGTGGGAGTTGTACGGTTGATCGTGTGGAAGTGGCCCCAGAAGAGAAAATCGAGCAGGCGATTGGCGGTCGTCAGCGTTTCACAGCCTATCCATATAGCGCTCCTGACAGGTGTTCTGAGATTGGGCAGCTGCTCGTCACGGAAGGTTCCTACACCTGGAGTGTTGTTTCTGATCAGGGGCAGCCTGATGCTTCGCTCGCTCGGCTGGTGCAGCGCACAGACGATGAATCCACTTCTGAATTAACGGATGATACGGCTCCTGTTCGTCCAGCAATGTCGACCACCGATCAGCAGATCGCGGAGATCACCGCTTCTCGTGAGCCGGCACAGGGTGAGACGCGTTTGTTGACCAATATTCAGGCAACGACAGAAGATCGATCCGGACGCGCCATCTACGGCTTGCAGTGTGGTCGTCGCACCGAGTCAGAATGTCAGGCGGGTTTTGGTCTGACCGAAGGCGGCTGCTGCGCTCCTCGACCATCCGTTGTTTCACGCTATCCAAACCGTGCAGAAACTGGCGTGTGTCGCAACACGGCGATCTTCGCCGACTTCGGGGTGCCAATGTCGCAGAATAACCTCGCGACCTCGTTCTTCGTGGCGAAGAAGACGGCAGGCGTCACCTGTCCAAGCGGAACGCAAACGATTGAAAACATGCTCGCTGGTCGAACGGAGCGTTGGTACGCAAAAATCTGGAAGCGCGTGATCACTTCTGTGCGTCCTGCCACGGCGGTGGCGGATGTCTGGTGTGTTGGAAATCTTCCTGGTCGTGCCTCGATTGAGCCGCAGGGAAGTGGGTCACGAGTGACGATCGCGATTGAACGTGCGCTCGATCCGAACGCGGAATACCGTGTCTACTTGCGTGGTGAACAGAACCTTGGCCAACCAACACGGCGTGGTTTGATGAGCGATCGTGGGGTATTGATGGTGCAAGAGACCCAGGATTGGACCTTTACCACGAGCGAGCGCATTTGTATGGCGGATGAGCTAGAGATTTCAGACGTCTCTGAAACATCACCATACTTTTACACGGCTCATCCAGAAACGCATCCATGGCGGGCCACGGTTCAAGCTCGATCACAGGACGGTCGTCTCGTGCCGATCACGGCGGTGGCAGAGTATCTCTGGGCTTGGCAGCCGTGGATTTCGTCTGCTCCGACCGTCTTGCAGGTGGCGAGTACTGGTGGGGATAACGCAAGCTTAGCGAACGTGGCCACACAAAATAAGAATGGCCAGGCATTCATCTCGGCCCGCTTTGAGGTGACGATGGACCGGG
>CALBSL010000013.1 GCA_937968025.1 uncultured bacterium | reverse complement strand
AACTCATGAATGGCATCGTCAAGATCTACAATGCCGAGCACCCGAATGGATGGGTGCTGGATGAATCGAGCTATCTCGATCTCGCAGATATAAGCGAAGATGAACGTGCCGCTATGTCGATGCGTCCGCTCACGCTTGGCGAAGAAGAATATTTCGTGATGGGTGATAATCGTCGGGCGAGCTACGACTCTCGGTTCTTTGGTGCTATTCAAGAAGAATCTATTGTGGGGCGTGCCTTTGTCCGTGGATGGCCGGTCCATCGTTGGGGGATGCTGACGGATGTGCCGCTTTACCCTGAGGCAGGTACCTAGACACTTGCTGAATACCCTCTATTTTGGTAGATTCCTCGAATCAACCCCCTTTTCCTATGCCTCTCAAAAAAGACGTCAAAAAATCTGCCGAAGCCACACCAGCTCCAGCAAAGAAAGCGGCTCAGCCCGTCGCCCTCCTTCGTGGAATGCGCGACCTGTTACCTGGTGATTTAGCTCACCTTCGCCATATTCAGTCCGTCATCGCTCGTATCGCTTCAGCGTACGGCTATGGGGAGATCGAAACGCCGATGGTTGAAGAAACGGCGCTGTTTGTGCGTGGGGTCGGAAAGGCGACGGACATTGTTGAAAAGGAAATGTACACCTGGGAAACGCCGGGAGGGGAATCCGTTTCGCTTCGTCCAGAAGGTACAGCTTCGGTGGCTCGTGCGTTTATTCAGCACGGCATGTTGAATCAGCCTCAGCCAGTCAAGTTGTGGTACACGGGCCCAATGTTTCGCTACGAACGCCCTCAGGCTGGTCGATTCCGTCAGTTCTATCAGTCCGGTCTCGAATGTATCGGCGAATCAGATCCTATCGTTGATGCGCAGCTGATCGTGATCGCCTATCTTGTCGCGAAAGAGCTTGGTATTGATTCAATCGTCCGCATCAACTCGATTGGTACTCCAGAAGCCCGCGCGAACTACAAGAATGCGTTGGTCTCCTATTTCCGCGCCAAGCGCAGCAAATTATCTGAAGAAGACAAGAAGCGGCTCTTGAAGAATCCGCTCCGTTTGCTCGACTCCAAAGAGCCAGGCATGCAAGAACTCAAGGCAGAAGCTCCGCAAATGGTCGATTGGCTTGATGAAGAATCTCGTTTGCACTTCACCCAGGTGATCGAATACCTCGATGAGGTTGGTATTCCATACGAACTCGACCCATATCTCGTTCGCGGCTTGGATTACTACACGAAGACCGTGTTCGAGCTTTACGCAACGAGTGACGATCAGGAGCTCGCGCAGAGCGCGATTTGTGGAGGCGGTCGCTACGATGGATTGCTTGAAATGTTGGGCGGTCGTCCAACCGCGGCTGCAGGGCTCGCCTTCGGTCTTGATCGACTCCTGTCTCGTGTTCGTGACATGCATCGTGATCAACCGGTTGCGGTGGCTCAAGCGGACGTATTTCTTGCACAGCTTGGCGAAAAAGGCCGTAAGAAGGCACTCGCGCTCTTCGAGGAGTTCCGCCAGGCGGGGATTAAGGTCGGCGAGGCGCTCACCAAGGCTTCTATCAAGAGCCAGATGGAGATCGCAAACAAAATGGGAGCAAAATGGGCGATCGTTATCGGTCAGAAAGAAGTCCTTGATGGAACCGCAATCATTCGCGACATGGATGCTGGTACGCAGGAAATCGTCGACGTCAAAAAATTGGTTCATGAAATTCGTAAAAAACTGGGGAAGTAGTCTCCCTCTAGTTCCGCGTGCAGCAATGCTCGCGGTTTTTTGTGCGATCGGTGCGTCGCTATTTGGGGTTGGGTGTGAGGTTCCGCTTCGTTGGGAGGGGAGTATTTCCCCTACGTCGACCGGCTCCGGGGTGCCGACGGCGGCGCAATGGGAGAATGTTGAACCAGGCGTTGAGCGCCTTGATGCAAAGCTGAGCGCCTCCGGGGCCGCAGCGCGGGTAGTGTTGTGGCGATTCTCGGCGGAAGCGGATTGGACGTGGTCGCTGGCGACCAGTACAGAGCCCCAACCGGTTTCAGGTTGGGTAGATGATCCGCAGGCCAACGTGCTTTTCGCCGTGAATGCAGGGTATTTTCATGCAGATGGCCTCCCTTCCGGATGGGTTCAGCTCGCTGGCGATCGCTGGGGAAAACGCGTGTTCGATGCAGAGCGAAGCGGTATTGTCGCGTTGGGGGCGAAGCCAGGTGTCCTCCTAGGATCGACGCCGACCTCAACGGTGCGAGCGGATGCGTTTCAGTCGTATCCATTTCTCATCAAAGGAGGAGAACAGGCGTTCCCCAAAGAAACAGGACAGTACGCTCGCCGAACGTTTGTGGCGGTTGATGCTGAGGGTCGGTGGTATGTTGGGGTGGTTCCGACGGAGCCTGTGACGCTGTATCAGCTCGTCGGACTGCTTCAGTCGCTGCCGGTGCGCTGGGAGCGCGTTCTCAATCTCGATGGCGGACCATCAACCGGTCTCGTGACGGCGCTTGGCGGACGAGAAGAGCGCATCGATTCGTTTGCGCCGGTTGCCTACGCTATCGTCGCCAAAAGACGACTGTGATACGATAGAGGCCTATGCCCGACGTGCTAGGGTTCCTTGCGTCAATCGGATTTGCCGTGCCACAAGAGGCGATTATTCTGCTCGGACTGGCCCTGCTCTCGATTGTTTACGGGCTTACGATAGGGCGTGATCGGTCGATTATCCCACTTTTGGCCTTGTACATCGCCTACGTCTTAACGTTGCACCTTCCGCTGGTGGGACGTTTGAATCATTGGTTGACACTTCCGCCGAGTCCAACGCTTTCGGCGCTGTGGTTCATGGTGTTTTTTCTGCTCGGAGTGTTTCTGTTTAAGCGCGCCCCGCATATCACCTCGCCTGGACGAGAGCCTGGGACCTGGTGGGAGGCGATTTTATTAGCGATGCTGCAAATAGGGCTGGCGATCTGTTTTATCGGGCATCTTGTGCCCGCAACACTTGTTGACCAGTGGCCGGAGCGGCTGCAGAGCGTGTTTGTTGGAGAATGGGGAAAAACTTTTTGGATGACGGCGCCCCTGTTATTTCTACTGTTTGTCCGTCGGCCGTACGGGTATTCGAGTGATCTGGTCTTATCCTAGCCGGCTAGTCGTTGATCGGGATGGTGTGCTAGGCTTGGACCATGCTGCATTTGTGGAATACGCGCACTCGCGCTCTCGAGACGTTTGAACCCCTCCGTCCACCCTTGGTTGGGATGTATTCGTGCGGACCAACCGTGTATGGGGCGCTTACCCTGGGGAACTGGCGCAAATACATCAATGACGACGTCTTGGATCGTACCTTGCGATTTTTAGGGTACACCGTCACCCACGTCACGAACATCACGGATGTAGGGCATTTGGTGGGGGACGGCGATATGGGTGATGACAAGGTAGAACGCGAAGCGGTGCGTCGCGCAAAAACTGCCTGGGACATTGCTCGTGAATATGAACAGTTGTTTGTGGAGGGCCTCGAAGCGTTCCATATTCGTCGACCCGAGGCACTGCCACGTGCGACCGAGCATATTGCCGAACAAATTGCGCTCATTGAGCGGCTCGAGCAGAAGGGGTTTACCTATCGAACGACGGACGGCATCTATTTTGATACCGCCGCATTTCCCGCATACGGTGCCCTCTCCGGGCAACGCTTGGAAGACAAGGAGGCGGGTGCGCGTGTTGAGGTGAATGCGGAGAAGCGAAATGCATCTGATTTTGCGCTCTGGAAGTTCTCGCCTGAGGGAGAGAAGCGGCAAATGGAGTGGCCGAGCCCATGGGGAGTTGGGTTTCCTGGCTGGCATATCGAATGTTCTGCGATGTCAGTGCAGTATTTGGGGCAGCCGTTTGATATCCACACGGGCGGCGTGGACCACATTCCCGTGCATCATGAAAACGAAATCGCTCAGTCAGAGGCGGCGAGCGGAGTTCCGCTTGCGCATTGCTGGGTTCATAGCGAATTCTTGCTGGTCGACGGAGGACGTATGGGGAAGTCGCTCGGAAATGGCTATACCATCGACGATGTACGCTCGCATGGATTTGATCCCCTCGAGTATCGTTGGTTTGTCTTGGGTGCGCACTATCGATCCAAGCTGAATTTTACGTGGGAAGCGCTCACGGCCGCACGACAAGCGTTGCAGAAGCTCAGAGCCGCCGTGGTGTCATGGGGGGGAGCGGCAGCGTCACCCGACTCGGCAACGATCAACGCCTTTCGCGAGGCGCTCGAAGAAGACATTCACACCCCAAAGGCGATCGCTGTTGTTTGGGAGCTGGTGAAGTCCGATCTTTCTGGGCCAGTCAAACGGGCAACGCTTTTGGTGCTCGATGATGTTCTGGGCTTTGATATTGCATCGTGGAAGGCGGATGAAACGATGGTGCCTGAAGCGGTCCAGGCGTTAGCTGAAGCGCGTTGGCAGGCCCGCCTCGAAAAGCAATGGGCCGAATCAGACCGCCTGCGAGCGGAACTGACGGCGCTGGGCTGGAAAATGAATGATGGGGCTGATGGGTATTCGCTCGCCAAACTCTAGAACGCTTCGTTTTTCTTTTATTTCAACACTGCGTATGCTCACGGAGACGCTTAAACGAGGATGGTCCTTTGTCAAGGCGAGATATGCTCCGCGCGGCGCAAGGATTTGCTTTGCTCAGTACGGCGAGGACCGTGTCATGTTTGAAATACTCAAAAAGCATCTGAAAGGACCGTTCAGCTATATTGATATTGGGGCGCATCACCCATATTTCGGGAATAATACCTATTTATTCTACCGAGAAGGGGGTAGCGGGGTCGTTATTGAACCAAATCGATCATTGCTGCAAACCTTCAAACGGATTCGCCCTAGAGATACCGCCCTTGATGTGGGTGTTGGGCCCGTGGATGGATCCTCCGACTATTTCGCGTTTTCACAGAGCACGCGGAGCACCTTCTCCGCTCAACAGGCGGAAGAACATCAGCGCAGAACGGGACAGCATCCAACCCGTGAACAGCGAACCATCCGGTCTCTCGATTCTATTGTGGATGAGTTTTTTCAGGATCGGCCTCTGGCGCTGCTCTCCATCGATGCAGAGGGGCTCGATGAAGCGATTCTCTCAGCGTATAGCTTTCGGGTGCGTCCAACCATGATCTGTGTTGAAACGACGGATCAACACGGTCAGCTCGCGTCCATTTTGCGAGAGCGGGGATATGCGATGGTTGCGTTGGTGATGCAGAACGCGATCTATCTTGATACAACAACAGCTTAATGGTCTGCGCGGTTGCTTGTTTTGAGCGGCGTGTTGAGTTCAGGTGCCTTTCCTGCGGAGCCGAATAGCTCCATCTTTTGCTTCGCAATCTGTTTCATCAAGGTTCTTCCGGGTTCAAACAGCTTACGAGGGTCAAACCAGTTTGGGTGTTCGGCGAGCGCCTCATGGAGGCCAGCGGTAAAACCAAGTCGTAAATCCGTGTCGATGTTCACTTTGGTGATCCCGGCTTTAATGGCGGCGACCACATCTTTATCCATAACACCTCGCATTTCTCCGGCGTCGAGACCGAAACGTTTGCCAAGCGCGACAATATCTTCGCGAACGCCAGAGGCGCCATGAAGGACAAGCGGAACGTCAACGATAGCGCGAATCGTTTTTAACCGAGCTAAATCGAGATGATGATTCCCGGAGAACTTGTAGGCTCCATGCTGCGTACCAATGGAAATAGCTAGACTGTCACATTCGGTTTCCTTCACGAAGCTTGCAGCCTCTGCTGGATCCGTGAGAAGGGCTTCTTGAGTCGCTACGACAACCTTGTCTTCGGTTCCGGGGATGCGCCCTAACTCGGCTTCTACGGCAACGCCGCGTTCTCGTGCCCAGCGTACGACTTGTCGCGTCTGTTTTACGTTCTCTGCATAGGGCAAGGGAGAACCGTCAAACATGACACTCGTGTATCCTGACTCGATCGCCTTGCGAATAAGCGGAAGGTCTTTGCCGTGGTCCAGATGCAGTACCACCGGAACAGGTGCTTCGCTCGCCGCTTGCGCCATGGCAATGAGCATGGTCATGGTGGCGTACTCGATGGCGCCTTCGGAGGTTTGAAGGATGACGGGGGAGCGCAGTTCGGTGGCTGCATCCATGACAGCGAGTACCGTCTCAAGATGGTTCACGTTAAACGCTGGTATGGCGTAGCCATGCGTTTGCGCGTGTCGAAGGAGGGGGAGGGAAGAAACCATCATAGTGACAGAGGGGTTGGTTGAATATCAGCGTACTTCCGCATAAGGCGTTCAAGACCCTCGCGAGAGAGAAGCCCCGCTTGTGGCCCAATAAA
>CALBSL010000012.1 GCA_937968025.1 uncultured bacterium | reverse complement strand
CTGGGGAGGATCCACTGTACGTCGCACGCCGGTTAGTACGATTCGCGTCTGAAGATGTGGGCATGAAAGATCCGCGCGCACTTATTCAAGCGATGAGTACGTTTCAAGCGTGTCATGCGATTGGGATGCCCGAGTGCAATGTGATCCTTGTTCAACTCGTGGTGTATCTCGCCAAGGCGCCGAAGTCTAACGCCTGCTACAAGGCCGTACACGCGGCCAAGGAGGCGATGCAACGCTTCCCAAGTCTTCCGGTTCCAATGCACCTCCGAAACGCGCCTACAAAGCTTATGAAGGAGCTTGGACACGGGAAGGGATATAAGTATCCACCTGAGGAAGAAGCGAAGGGGCAGACGTATTTGCCGGGGGAGCTGCAAGGCCTTACGTTTTATCAAGAGTAGAGCACATGCCTGACAGAGATGGTTTTTTCATTTCTTCAAGCTCTGTGCTAACGTTCCAGCCATCCGTATGCCCGACCTCACCTCTCTCGCCTCCCAAGCCGTCCGCACCATGGTTTCTGAAGCCATCCAGCAACGCCCCGAACAGGGGATGGTGGTGATGGCGGATCGGGACTGTGCGCTCACCGTCGCCCTCACTGAGGCGTATCTTGCCGAATGTCCCTGGGCACAGCTTTGGGTGTGGGACCCAGAAACCATGCGCGCCGAGGAAATTCGTCTTCGTTTGCGAGCGTTGGAGAAGGGGACGCTGGTGGTGCTGGTGCAGAGCACGAATTTTCGGCTGGATGCGTTCCGTATTCGAATGGAGCTTTTTTCGCTTGGGTTGAAAACCATCGAGCACATCCATTTGGCGCGAATGAAAACGGATGCGGAGCAGATGCGCTATGTGGAAGGGTTAACCTTCGGACCTCGGTATTTTACGACGCAAGCAAAAGCGGTTGCGGAATCACTCAAACAAGCGAATGCATTGAGAGTGATCAGTAAGGATGGATCGGTCCTCACGTGGCCAGGGAAGCTTGAGGAACCAAAACTCAATATAGGTGATTATACCGGCATGCAAAACATTGGAGGAACGTTTCCCATTGGGGAGGTGTTTACCGAAGCGGTGGACCTTACGAGCGTCTCAGGAAACGCGCAGATCTTTGCGATGGCAAATGACCAATTTCAGGTGGAGCTCTTTGCGCCGTTCACCATCAACGTTCAGGATGGGGTGGTGCAACTACGGGGAGACGAGCCGGACATCTTTCAGCAGATCATTAAAAAGATCTGTGAGACGGAACGCCCGTTGATTCGCGAGCTCGGATTTGGGTTGAATCCAGCGTTTGGTCCCGAGAAGTATGTGACCGATGTGACAGCGTTTGAACGTCAGCGCGGTGTTCATCTATCGATTGGCGAGAAACACTCTGTTTACCCAAAAGCTTCGGTGCAGCGACGAACACAAACTCGGTATCACGTTGATGTGTTCGTGGCGTATGATCGTGTGGAGACCGATTCTGGGGTCGTATTTCGTCCAGAAGCCTAAAGAAAAAATCTTCAAAAACCCCTTATTTTTCGTAAAGTGTCACCGGGAGAGTGAGGATCAGAATATCAATCGACTCGTGCTATTCACGAGTCGATTTTTCGAGCTGTTGTTTTACGGGGGCGAATGATCGGCGATGCTGTGGCGTGACGCCGTAGTCCGCGAGAGCGGTGAGATGGCGTGCCGTGCCATACCCCTTGTGTATCTCAAATCCATGGCGTGGGTATGTGTGTGCCAACTCACTCATAAGCAGGTCGCGATGAACCTTGGCAACGATCGAGGCGGCCGCCACCGCTCGTACTCGTTGATCGGCGCGAACCAGCGGATGACAAGGAAACGGAAGATCGGGAATAAAGAAGGCGTCACTCACCACGGCGTCAGGTTGATGTGATAGTCCAAGCAAGGCGCGTTTTGACGCAAGCAGGGTTGCGGGTCGAATCCCAAGCGTGTCGATTTCTTCGACGCTGCTTACCCCAATCGCCCAAACGGCGAGGCGTTGAATTCGTTTAGCAAGAACCGCGCGTGCGGTAGTGGAGACAAGCTTTGAATCGTGAAGCCCTGGGAGGCGAGCGGAGGAGGGGAGGAGGACTGCCGCCGCGACCACGGGCCCAGCGAGACACCCGCAGCCAACTTCGTCTACGCCGGCGATGAAGCGATACCCATGATGCCGCATAAGCTGGCGGGGAAACGCTGACGATGGTGACGACATATACGGCAGCATACAAACGAAGATAGCTGAAAGCGAGAGCAAGAACAACGTTTTACGACGCAAGACCAACCAGGTCTAGAAAAAGGACTTCCCGAAAGGCATACTGCTCGCATGACTATCCTTGGCATAGACGTAGGGGGTGAACGACTCGGCGTTGCAATAGGGGACACGGAAACCAGACTCGCTTCGCCGTGGGGGGTTGTTGCCGCGCGTCCAGAAGCGAAGGCATTTGCGGCGCTCGAAGCGGTTATTCGCACGGAACGCGTGGAGCGGGTCGTGATCGGCGTCCCATTTTTGTTAGCGAAACGTGAACAGTCTACGGCGCAACAAGAAACGATTCGGGCCTGGGCAGAACGATTTCACGACACATGCAAGGTTGACGTGGTGTTTGAAGATGAAACCCTTTCCACGGCTCTGGCCGCCACTTGGCAGCATGACCAAGGAGGGAAGGGGAAGCGTGATGATCTTGCAGCGCTCGCGATTCTGCAATCGTATCTCGATCGCGGCCAGTTTTAGTTATTGAAAGCCTGTGGCCAACTATCTTCGTGATCGTGCCTTTGTTTTATCGTTGAATGCGTCTCGTGAACGGGACGCCTGGGTTTCGTTATGGACAGAGCATCACGGACGGCAAGAGGCGTTCGTGACGGGAATTCGCACCGCGACGTCGAAACAACGGGCCCACCTTCAACCTTTTTCCTGTGTGGAGGTGATGTTGGCAGAGGGGAAGCAGTTCCAACGGGTTGCCGTTGCG
>CALBSL010000011.1 GCA_937968025.1 uncultured bacterium | reverse complement strand
GGCCGAGGATCTCGCGGATGCGTTCGTACTCGTCATCCTTGAGACCGAGCTCGCGATACGGCTGCGGCTGATCGGGCGTGGTAGTCGCGTTGGAAACGGTATCGACCGGGAACGTCACGCAGAGAGTCTACCGTTGCCGATCTTGCCCGCCCGCCACGGCGAATGCTGACTACTCGCTCCCGCCGACCAGCACCTTGAGCAATGCCGGACGCCGCAGAATGAGAGCCGCCCAGATCAGCAACCCGAAGGCCACCGCGAAGACGACCGGGAACCACGCCTCACCGTGCATATCGATGGTCACCGCGCCGCCGAGGTAGGCCGTCAGCCCGACCGCGCCCAACACCGCCGTGCGCGGGATGGCCCACACAATGACGCAGGCCAGCAGCACCCAGCCGATCAGGTACGTCTGATAGGGCGGGAAGCCGAGCCCCTCGGTCGCGGTGCGTGCGAACTGCACCCCGACGATCTTCGGGATGGCATCGGCCAGCAGGAACAGCAGGAGAAAGGCACTGAGTGCCAGGCCGATCTTCTCCGGTGTGGTGCGGCCGGCCCATGCGGCCCGTGATTTCGATGCATCCTTGGCGTCGGCCATGGCGGCGTAGGCCTGCTCGACGCGCTGCCAGCGATTGTCGCGATCCATGGCAAAATAGCGCCCACTCAGCGACGCGATCGTTCCAACGCCAAGCTCCTTCATTTTCGCCATCGTCTCCTGGACGAAGGCCTTTCCACCATCCGCCGCCGTATCACGGCCATCAAGAAACGCGTGCAGAAACACCTTTTTCAGCCCTTGGCGTTTGGCAAACTCGAGCAAGGCGTGAGCATGCTCCTGCGAGGCGTGGACATTCCCCGCCGACAAACACCCCATCAAATGGAGGGCCCCACCACGCTTTTTGACCGCTTCAGCCGCCTCGAGAAAGGCTTTATTTTGATAAAAACGCTCTGTTTCAATCTCTAAATTGATCCGGGGGAAGCTCTGATAAAAGACGCGCCCCGCCCCGATCGTGAGGTGTCCGACTTCCGAATTCCCCATTTCACCCCAGGAGAGCCCCACCGCCGCCCCAGATGCCTGAACCGTCATCGCGGGATAGCTCTGGATCAGCTGCTGTAAACGGGGCATTTTCGCCTTTTTTATCGCATTTCCCTCGTCAGAAGGCGCAACGCCGAAGCCATCGAGGATCAGGAGAAGAACGGGTCGGGAGGGAGACATAAGACAGGGTCTCCTCTCAGTATAGAAGCCCCGTCCCGACCGGGACAAGGGTGGGTTGACAATTCGCCCAGTATTTGCTATATTGCTGCATTCCCTAAGCCAATGCTGGGGGACGAACATTCACATTCACCGAAGGAACTGCCTCATGGAAAATCATGCGTTCTCGTCAAAAGGGGTGCCCGGGCAGGTCGGTTCGGTAGCACAAGCATCGGCCGGATTCCTCAATGAGGGAGGCAAGCACACCAGCTTCAACGATTGGAAGGTCGGCTACGACCACCAGATCGAGAAGCTGGGAAAAGCCGTCCACACACTCGAGGCTCGATCCGACCGAACCAGACAGGCCATCCCCAAAGAGACGATCGACTCGGTGCGTAACCTGATTTCTCTCCTCCAGGCACAGGCGCCGGTCATCGAGCGAGCTTTCCAGCTCATCGAGATGCCCGACGCCTGGGAGGAGCAGGATCTCGCGCAAGCGGCGGATTTCAGCGAGAACCGCCTCCCGAAGAATCACACCGTCGTGAAGCGGCTCCGCGAGCGCAGGGAGATCGAGAACGCCATCAAGGGAGTGGAGAAGCTCCTTCCCAGTATTTCGGCGGCTTCCGACAACACCACGCTCCTGGACCGATGGGAGCAGCTCTTCCGCACCCACAGGCAGAAGAGCCAGTCGCCTCTGCCCTCTCCGGCACTGCTCCGCAGCAAAGACCTACTCATCTTCACCTGGGCAGCAGCCATCAACGGCATCCTCGTCGGGGCGAAGACCCTCCTCGAGCAGACGTCCTGGGAAAACGAACAACGCACCCAGGCCCAAGAGCTCGTGAGCATGATCGAGATCGCCGAGGGGAACCTCGCCGTGCTCACCAACGACACAGCCACCGCCTTCGAGGACACTAGCCTCGCACGCCAACACCTCAACGATCGTTTGCACGACAGGAGCATCTCCCCCATGAACACCAACGACAGCAAGAAGACCCTCACCGGCAACGCCACCGGCGGTGATCCGCCCCCGGTGCCCCCCATCAAGCCCGCCGACGGACCCCCGTCGGACGAGCACGCCACGATGGAGCACTACACCAAGCACTCGCTCACCACGGCGGAGGACGTCAAGGCCATCGCCAAGCTCGCCAAGCCGTTCCTCGACGGCTCGCGCCAGCCCGCGAACAAGATCGAGCAGAACTTCATGGAGCGCGTCGAGGCGCTCATCGCCGGGCTCGTCGACCCGCTCATCGAGCGGACCGCCGTCGCGGGCCGGATCACTCGAGTTCAGCTCAACGAGGCCATCAGCCAGCGCGAGCTCCTCCTGGCCGCCGTCGAGCAGTTCCGTGGGCCGGAGGCCGCCAAGCAGGTCTCCGAGTGCCTCGACAAGGAGTCGCTCAAGCTCCAGGCCACGAACCTCCTCAGCGCACCCAAGGGGAGCTGGTACGACAGCAACCTCGAGGAGGCGCGGCAGCTCATGGAGCACCCGCTGATGCAGGGAACCCCCCTGCAACAGGAGCTCATCGAGCGAATCGCGGACGAGACGAGCGTCGCGAACGACGCCCGGGACGCCGAGCGCCTGGCGCACACCACGACCTGGACCCCCGACGACGCCGCGAAGGCGCAGGCCCTCGTCGACCGCGGGCTCCTCGAGCCCTCGGTCATCGAGACGCTCCGGCAGCGGCTCACGCCGCCGCCAGCCAAGACCCCCACCCCGCCGCCCCCGCCGCCGCCCAAGAAGCCGAAGACCACCGACACGGTGGTCCTCTCCAAGACCGCGCCCACCACCCCCTGGTGGAAGAACGCGTGGCTCAACGGCGTCGCGGGACTGGTCGCGCTGGTTGCGCTCGCGGCGATCGTGGCGTACGTCAGTACGCCGATCATCCGACGCTGGCAGCGGACGCGCGCCAACCAGGCCGCGATCGCCGCCGCACAGCGCCAGGTGCCGACCACCCCGCCGGAGCCGCAGCCTGCCCCCCAGACGGAGCCGCCTGCCCCCGAGCAGCCGCCCCCCGCGGAGCCGGCCGCCCCCCAGGCGGAGCCGCCCGCCCCGAGCGCTGAGCCGACCGTGGCCCCCGCGCCCGCCCCGGCCAACACGCCGACGGAGCGAGCGCTCACCCGCGCGGACTTCGGCGGACACCCCATCGACCGGGTGCCCGACGACGCCCTCCCGCGCGGCTCGTGGATCGGGGCGCACCTCCGGTGCGCCACCCCGCCCACCACCAACAACAACGGAGAGACCGACTACCGCACCTGCCGGTACGTCGAGTGACCCAGCCCCACACCAGTCCTTGGTGTGGGGCCTTTTCTTTTCTTGCACTTCGCTCAGAAGGGCGCTATGCTGCGCACGCAAAAACACTATCGGACTATATCAGGCGAACTGATAGAGCCCTCAACATTCGGAAGAACGCGTGCTAGACAGTAGGCACCCGTTCTTCGCTCACCTATTCGGGCTATAGCGCAGTTGGTAGCGCGCTACGTTCGGGACGTAGAGGCCGTGGGTTCGAATCCCACTAGCCCGACCATAAAAAAACTCGCTCTTATGCGAGTTTTTTGCATTAGAATACTGCTCTTCATCCTTGACGTGACGTCCGTTTTCTGTACACAATGCCGAGGCCGATTCATGCCAAGCTACCGTCGCTTGGTAGACCAGCACAAAACGAAAGAGAGAGACGCAAATGAGCGAAGACATCGCCGGAGCGACCACCAACACGCCCCTCGCACGAGATACGAGCCTCAGCGCATTCTTCAAGGAGCTGGGCATCGCCAACTTCATCTGCGGCGATCAGGATGGATTCTATGGTTTAGACTGGGGTCATATCCCTCTTGAAGAGCTTGACAACATCGTCCAGCGGAACAGCGCTACCTCATTCTCTACCGATGGATACCGGCTTGAGCACACAACCAGACAGCCGGAACATACAATTGTTCGTATCGGTCCTTCAACCACCTACCGCACATCGTTCGGCGAGATTGAACCGCCCTGGTTCACCGCCAAGGACGGCGCAACGTACGTTTTCCTGAAGGCCACGTTCCGAGATAGCCATTTCTCACTCATGACACGCATCGAGCAGACGGGGGTGGCGCCAATCGAAGACGAGTACACCGTCGAAGAGCTCAGACGCATGATCGGATCACTCCCTCCCAAGCCCGGAGCGTGGAAACGCCTTCTCCGCATCATCACTTCACTGTTTCAGTGAAGCGGACGACCCCTACCCCCGGCAACAGCTCCAACACAGAGCGTTTCTGGGGATTTTTCTTTACATCACCTCTCAGACCACC
>CALBSL010000010.1 GCA_937968025.1 uncultured bacterium | reverse complement strand
GACGCTCTTCCGATCTTGGCACCGTGCCTCAACCTCCCTATGTCTGGCACGTCTTCCATAATGGGATTAAACCATGAGTAAACGTAAACCTGCATCTAAAAAGCAGCGATTGGGCGGTCGCAAACAGATCGGCCGTCACCTGGTAGGGAGACATGGTCTGGATCCGCTCCTTGGTTTCCTCCTCCTTGCCCATGCTCACCCACACGTCGGTGTAAAGCACATCGGCGTCCTCGGCGGCAGCGGCGAGAGCGGCGCGCCGCAACGGGCGCTCACCGAGATTGAGCAGAATGTCGTCGACGCGGTGGTCCGCCTGCTGCTCGAGCACCTGCAGGCCGCCGGCTTCCCGGGCCCGATCGGGGCCATCAATCCGAAGCGGCGCGTGGCGCTGGGCGTGCATGTCGATCAGGGCGATGCGCCGCGCGCGCATTACGCGATGGACGCCCTGAAGCGCGCCATGAAATAAGCCAACTCTTTGGCCCCGAAAGCCCTCCCTGACCGGAGGGCTTTCTCGTTCCCCACCTTCACGAACCTCTCTGTGTCTGCTACGATCCGATCGCGTTTTGAACCAACGGATTTCGAGCAAAGCAAGAAATCAGCGCGTTGTACGCTTGTTCTCTATTGTTCCCCTTGCGAAGCGCAGCGGAGCAAAGCGCAGGCGTGACGCAGACCCAAGCGAGCAAGCTTCAGCTTGTGAGCGGGTGGTCAGCGTCACTAGCCGAGCAAGGCGTGGTAGCCAAGTGGTAAGGCACGGGTCTGCAAAACCTGTATTCGCGGGTTCGATTCCCGCCCACGCCTCCATAAAAGATCCCTGGAAACGGGGATCTTTTTCGTTGATTTGACGCTATTCCCCAGTGGTCGACCGTGCTACCCTTTTTTCATGTCACGACGCCTCTTTATCTTAGACGCCAATGCCCTCCTTCACCGTGCTTGGCATGCGCTTCCACCTCTTACTTCGCCTACCGGCCAAGTGGTAAACGCTGTCTATGGAGTGGTGAATGTTCTGTTGAAGCTCTTGGAAGAGCAAAAGCCGGATGCCTTTGTTGCCTGTTGGGATACGAAAGCGCCGACGTTCCGTCATGAAGCATATGAGGCGTATAAAGCGCAGC
>CALBSL010000009.1 GCA_937968025.1 uncultured bacterium | reverse complement strand
GTAACAAGGCATCCGTAGCGGAAGCTGTGGATGGATCACCTCCTTTCTAGGGAGTATTGATCTGCTCTTAGGAGCAATCATAAACCGATGGTCGATACTATGTCTTCGGACATAGAACATCACAACATTTGTTTAAACGGCCGAGCTTGACTCGGTACGTAAATGAATTGCAGACAATCGTATCTTGTGGTCACTTTTCTGAAGTCAATTCAGAACCGCCAAAAGCGGTTCTTTGCGTTGACAAACTTCGGGATTTATGGTACCCTTCGAGACCGAATTATCGGTGGAGGGTTCTAGATGAGACGTGTATGTTTGATTGCGGATGATGATCCGTCTGTGTACCTCAGCCTTCCGCGGGCACTCGCAATGCTCTTCGGTCGCGCCTGGGGACCGAATCACGGTATCGAGCTGATCACGGCAAGATCATTGATCGAGGGTGACGGCGCTCTCAAGCTGCTGGCCGCAGATTTTGAGGTCCACTGTGTCCTCATCACGGACTATGAATTGGGCGACGGGCTCGGTTCGGAGCTGATCACCGTCTGCCGCAAGCTCCTGGGGCAGGATCGGAGTCTTCAGGTGCTCCAGTCGGGAAGCGTGCTCTCCGACCTCCTCAATGACCCGGTGGTGAAGGCTCTTCCTCGCGCCTCGCTTCTTGCGAAGCCGGTGAGGCTTGCTGAGTTTGAGGCGCTCCTGCCTCAGATGGCCGCCGTCTGGGGCCTGTCTCTCGAAGGGTAGTTCGTCAGCGTCGTTCGGTTTCTGTGCTCCGGCTACCCCCGGAGCTCTTTTCTTTCTTGACGAGCGAGCGCAATCCCCGTACTATTGCCCCACAAATCGCCTGGACGGCTAGCTCAGTTGGTTAGAGCGTCACATTGACATTGTGAAGGTCAGAGGTTCGACTCCTCTGCCGTCCACCACGTAAAAACTCCGATACCTATCGGAGTTTTTGCTTTGTGGAGCAGCGTGAACCACATGAGTCCATTCGCGGCCATGAATCACCGCTAGCGAGGAATCATGAACGCTGAGAGAAGTTCGCGAGCTTCTTCGCCAACGACCGGAATAATGGCGGTTGTGAGGAGCGCTTTTGCAATCTGTTCGTTTGTGAGTTGAGGCCGAGTATCATGCGACGGCAACAAGCGTACCCGTGCAAGCATGGATTTGACGGCTGCTTCGCCGTAGCGCTGATCAAGAAGCCACCAGAAACATTCACCCGATGGATACAGTCGATCCGTTTCTGCCTGCTGTACCGTTTGATAGGGGGTGAGACGTCCGTTTCCATTGATATAGCCGTCTTTCCGACACTCGACACCTGGTCCGAGGTTCACGATTCGTGAAGGAATATAGTTCGCCATCCCCTCATTTAAGAGGGTTGAAAGCTGCGTTCCATGCACGAAACGGTGAACGAGTTCGTGGTTTCCACTCGCCTTATTCCAAAAGCGCTCCAAAATCCAAGCATGTTCCGCTCTGCCAAGATCCGCCGCCTCCAAGAAGGCGCTTTCTGATGGAAAATACCAGGTAAGAGGGAGATGTTCTGATGTTTCACCGCAACAACTTCCGACAGCTTTTGCCTCTGGATCAATGATAAAGCGCTGAAGGATCACTGCGCTCTCAAGCGGGTTGCCCAAATACTCACGGGTTATTTCTGTATCGAGCTTGAGTTTACGGAGTTGAAATCGCAGATCGGAAGAGCACACGTC
>CALBSL010000008.1 GCA_937968025.1 uncultured bacterium | reverse complement strand
CCTGGCGGAATCAGTTGGATAGTGGACGCGCGTCACGCGCTCACTTGATACCGCTTCCGGAAAAAGGCAAACAGGTTGGTGCGCTGCTCCGAGGTGAGCGCCGCGAGCGGCTTCACACTCTTCGGCGACGGACGACTCCAGGGCTTCCCGGTCAGCATAAACGTGTAGACAGGCTCAACGAGCGGTCGAACCGCGTGCCAACCGTCGAGCTCGACCATTTCGTACGTAGATCCCGGAACCAGCACGAGCCGACAAGCCGTCGCTGGAATAGCCTCCCCATCCCCATATCCTACCCGCATCTCATACGAACCCTCATGAATCCGCATAGCCGAAGGCCAAGGGTGCGGATGCCAGAGCGCCTGCCCGGAATCACATGGATGGATCCGATGCAGATTGAGTCGATAGTCTCCCCATGCCCGCCAGAGCCGTTCGACAAACGGCCGCTCATAATCCACATACAGCCCCGTCCATCCCTCCTCATCTTCCAGCAGCTTCGGGAGCGCCTCTTCCGCCTCAGCCAACCGAGCGAGCATATTGATCGTCATTGTCCCCTTCTTTCTTGCCAAAACAACTCTACCGCTTTCTTGCCGTTTTGCTCAATACGTCGTACAATTCCGACAACATAGCGTATGCATCCCCTCCAACATCCCCTTGAAGACCTCGGCCTCGGTGCGTACGAAGCTCGCGTTTACATTGAACTTATTCACTATTCACCAGCCAGCGCTACGCTTCTCGCCAAAAAATGTCATCTCTCGCGTAGTAGTGTTTACACCACTCTTGCCGCTCTGATGCGCAAAGGCCTCGTGAGTACAACCCAGAAGAACGATGTAAAACAGTTCATCGCAGAACCAGAATCTGCGCTCGAACAACTTCTCGAGCAAGAAGCGCACTCGCTTAAACATAAACGGCACGTCTTCGCCCAGCTTCAACCTGAACTGAAAAACATCGCACGTCAGACACTTCACATTCCCAATGTGACGTATTTTGAAGGACAAGAGGGGCTGAAAAAAGCCTACCTAACGTTAATGCGCGGCGCTCATGAAGGTGATACGCTCCGCTTATTACGCGATGAGTTCATTTGGCAACAAGAGTGGTCCTTTATCTTTGAAGACGATTGGCGCGAGCGCATAAAACGCCTCAAAGCGGAAAAACGCCTCTCCACCAAACTCCTTGTAAACGATTCAAAGGTAGAGCGCTCTCAAGCCGAACTCTACACAAAAAAACAGCACCTTGAGGCGCGTTATCTTCCCGCGTCTGCCACCATCCACCATCTCGCCCAGTACATCCTTGGCGATGTGGTCCTCATGCTATCGCTCGAACAGAATAATCTTCTTGGCATGACGATCGCGAACGCTTCCATTGCAAAAAACTACGCGACCATTTTTGATCAGCTTTGGAAGGGGGCAAAACGCTGAAGCGTCAGAGGAGTGTTTAACGTGTTGTAAAGCCTTGACAAGCCACCCTGATGAAGTACACTCTTGCTTCGCTGCAGACTCGCTCTCCTCATCAACCACCCCTCTCAATCACTGAGGCAACCATGGAACCCGTCGCTGTTCTGGACTTCTGTTCCACATGTGGTCACGATCTTCGTCAACTTCGGGGAGTCTGGCCCAAGGAGTGTCCCAACACTGCCTGCAAAACCGTGCACTACCATCCAGTACACACGGTAGTCTTGGGACTCATCTACGACGATCAGGGACCCCTGATCATCCAACGTGGCATCGAGCCCGGAAAGGGTGGCTGGGCGTTCCCGGGTGGGTACCAGAACTACGGAGAGACCATCGAGCAAGCCGCTATTCGTGAAATCTGGGAAGAGATCGGGATCACCGTCGAGCCGGCGGCGTTGCAGTACTTTGGTTCAGCCCTCTCGAATACGGGTAACAAGAGCCTCGTCTTCTTCGTGGCCCGCGTACCGGATCTTGAACAACAACCCCGACGGCTCTGTCCTACCGAGACGCTCGACAGCGCCATCGCTACAACCGGGTCTCAGCTCTGCTTTCCCAGTCATCAAGACATGCTCGCCAAGTTCTTCGAAACGCACGCTCGCTGAGCTACGCCTTCCTCCTCGCCTTTCGTGGCGAGGCTTTTGTTTGGTGAATATCTGTAAACGAAGCGATCGTTTTTATTGCTTCTTCTGGCGCATCAATCTGAAAGCGCTCATCACGAACAAACACGACAGGCATACCAGCTGCATGAGCGCTTTTTACGCCATGAACCCCATCTTCAAACGCAAGCCCCTCTTGTGGATCAATCCCCAAGCGACGAGCTGCTTCCAGGTAGATATCTGGCGCCGGCTTGTGCCGAGCAATGTTCCAAAGGAACCGCGCCGCGCCCCGCAGTCCCTCGTCTCGTACCAGCCGCATCGGTTCCAAAAGGTGCATCGGTGTGGTTA
>CALBSL010000007.1 GCA_937968025.1 uncultured bacterium | reverse complement strand
AAGTTGCGCAATATAACTCAAAAGATAATCACGTTGCTCAACCCATGTTTTGTTTACTTCTGATTGTTCAAAGTTATTTGTATCCATTACTTTAATAGTTGTTTCTCTAATATACTTCTAAATATACTTAACATTGTTTTTGTTCCGAGTAGTGCACCTATTGCTGTTAAGCCAAACAGTACGTACTCATTTGATATAAAAGATTTTAATAATAGTCCAACAGTCATACCTGAGGCAAAATGAACTATACTAAAAAGTGTAAAATCTCTCCACCATTCTAAATTTGTTTTTTCTACGTGTTTTTGAGATAAAATTGTTTCTATTGCCCCAGCTATTGCTGAAGGGAATGTGGCTGGAAAGGCTATGGAGGCCATGGGTCGTAACCCTGCGGTTGCCGATAAAATGATGCCTAACATGATCGTGGCCATGGCTATTTGTGAATCCACG
Organism: uncultured bacterium; assembly: GCA_937968025.1. GTDB lineage: Bacteria > Patescibacteriota > Patescibacteriia > 2-12-FULL-60-25 > 2-12-FULL-60-25 > JAGOUA01. Next base: position 3,738 of record CALBSL010000007.1, on the reverse strand, counting down.
GGTATTTACTGTTTGGTTATCTCCCTCATTATCTTGTTCGTTATCTAAATCTACTCGTGACGCCTGCCTGATCGCCTTTATTATATGGACGCATTTGCCAAACTTGGTATCGATTGGAAGAGCATGTTGCTCTATCTCGTCAATATGGGGCTGCTGCTTACCTTATTGACGCGTTGGTTGTATCGACCTCTTCTCAAGATCATGGACGACCGCCGTGAGACGGTGCGTAAGAACCTTCAAGAAACAGAGCTTTTGAAAGCGAAGTTTGAGGAGGAGTCGAAGCGTCAAGCTCAGGAGACGAAGGATCTTCTTTTGAAAATGCAGTCGGAAGTTGCTGCTGCTAAAGCGCAAGCCGAAGTACGAGCAAAAGAATTGATTGCAGAAGCCGATACTCGTCGGGAACAGATGCTTGAGGAGGCTCGTCGCCAAGTAGACGAAACCAAAAAAGGGATTCTGAAAGAGGTCGAGACGGAAACTCAAAAGCGCATCGAACAGACGATCTTGCATGTCTTGAAAAACAAGATTCCTGCGGACGTTGTGAAATCGAGCGTGCAAGCGGCTTGGAAGGATCTTCACGCCTAGCGTTTACGTATGCTCACGACCCTCTTGTCCGCCTTTCTGAAGGACGCAGTTGTCACGGCGCGTGCGGAGGCGTTCTTTGCTCTGCCTTCTGTAAAACGTGGGGCGGAGGTCGAGAAGATATTGGGAACGATGTATCCCCGTGCCATGCGTGAATATCTCGAAACGGTTGCTCCGGAAGCGTTTGTCGCGGATGTCCAAGCACTGCTTCCGGTGATTACCGCTTCTCATGGGGTACCTGGTCACCTTCTGGAATCCACCAAAGAAACCTCGTTGGGGGAGTATCGGTTAGATTTACCTCCGCTCCCTTCTACTTCTTCGAAGGGTGGCAAGGTTGATCCTGCGGCCGTGCCTTTATCCGAAGAGTTTCTTTCAGATATCCGAGCGTTACTTCAGCAGATTGTTCAATCAACGGACATGGAGCGACGTCCGAATGGATTTGTGCAGGCCTTTGCTCGCGCGTTGGCCGCGGAGGTTGCCGATGCGTTTGATCGTGGTTCTGTGTGGTCTTCGTCTCCCGCTACGCAGGCAGCGTATATGGTAGAGCATGTTCTGAAGACGGGACGTGTGGTGGAAGTTGGCCGAGAGATCCAACGTTTCTTACAGGAACAGGTCGAGGTCGCTTCACCTACGGTTCAATCTCCTTTGCCCCTGTCTGCCTCTGAGCAGGCCTCCATGCGAGCTACGCTTCGAGAACGTTATCCCGGCAGTTTTCCTCTGTTTGAAGTTGAGCCTTCGCTTGGCGGAGGGCTTCGTCTCTTCTATAAAGGCGAGTTACTTGATGAAAGTTGGATGACTCATATCGCTCGCGTGTTTACTCACCTTCGAGCGCAGCACTAGTTTTTCCCTCACTTGTTATGAACCAAGATTCTCTTAAAGCTTTTTTCTCCGCGCTCGATACGGCCTTAAAGACCGTAGAGCAAGGTTCGGCAACTGCTCCGCAAGCGGGCGTGATTCGTTCTGTAAAGGACGGCATCATCCACGTTGAAGGATTGCCTGGACTTAAGATGGGTGAAGTGTTGCGCGTGGTTGGTACCTCTTCGCATGCCCTTGTCATGCAAGTTGAGCGGGACATGGCCTACGCCATTTTGCTCGAAGGTTCCGAAGGTATTCGTGAAGGCCTTGCTGCGGAATCGCAGAATCGCTTTCTCACGATTTCCGCTCATGAATCGATGCTTGGCCGTGTGGTTGACCCACTCGGTGCAGCGATTGATGGTGGGCCGGCTTTGAAGGCGGGGAAAACCATGTTGCTTGAGTCGCAAGCGCCGACCGTTATGGAGCGCTCCGCGGTGAACCAGCCCGTGCAAACCGGTCTCCTGTCCATCGATGCTTTGATTCCGATTGGTCGTGGTCAACGTGAACTCATCATTGGTGATCGTCAGACAGGAAAGACGACCGTCGCGATTGATACGATTTTGAGTCAGCGTGGGCAGAACATGATGTGTATTTATGTGGCCATTGGTCAGCGTGAATCAAAAACATCACAGGTGGTGCAGACGTTGAAAGAGCATGGAGCTCTTGATTACACCGTTGTCGTATCGGCCGGAGCTTCGAGCTCCGCGATCATGCAGTTTTTGGCTCCCTATGCGGGCGCGGCGATTGGAGAATATTTCATGAAGCAGGGGAAAGATGCGCTCGTCATTTACGATGATTTATCGAAGCATGCGGTTGCGTATCGTGAAATGTCGCTTTTGTTGCGCAAGCCACCAGGACGTGAAGCGTATCCTGGAGACGTGTTCTACATTCATTCTCGTTTGCTTGAACGTGCGGCCAAGATGGATGAGAAGTTGGGAGGTGGTTCACTCACCGCCTTGCCGATTGTGGAAACGCAAGCGAATGATGTCTCAGCGTATATTCCGACGAATGTCATTTCGATTACAGATGGACAGATTTTCTTGGAGTCATCTTTGTTCTACCAGGGTATTCGTCCGGCTATGAACGTGGGTATCTCTGTCTCACGTGTAGGTAGCTCGGCACAGACGAAAATCATGAAGAAGGTGTCCGGTACAGTGAAGCTCGACTTGGCACAATATTATGAACTTGCTGCGTTCTCTCAGTTTTCGAGTGAACTTGATGCCACCACAAAACAACAGCTTACGCGTGGTGAGCGTGTCGTGGAGGCCTTGAAGCAAAAAGCGCACCATCCGTACTCATTATGGCAAGAAGTGGTAGTGCTGCGAGCTGCGACCACCGGTTCGCTCGATGCCTTGAAGCGTGAACAGGTTACGCAAGCGATTAGCGAACTGTTGGAGATGTTTGAAATGCAAGCAGCGGATGTGGTGAAGGAGATTATGGAAAAGAAAGCTTGGAGCGATGAGTTAGGTGCAAAGATTGATGCGGCTATTAAGCAATTCTTTGCCGCTCGTCTCAGTTAACGTTGATGATGTGTTTCATCATCTACCTCGCACATGCCATTCCTTGTTGAAATAAAAAAGAAGATCGGCGCCGTGCAAAATACTCGCAAGATTACCAAGGCTATGGAATTGGTGGCGGCGAGTCGCATGAAGCAATTTCAGCGCAAAGCCGTGGGTACGCGTGCGTATGCTTGGAGTCTTCTGGAAGCGTTGCGTCAAAATGCCGCGAGCTTGCAAGAGACTGTATACGGAGAGCAACGCGAAGAGGGGCCAGTGTTGTTTGTTCTTGTGACTTCGGATAAAGGGTTGTGTGGTTCTTTGAATCAACAGTTGATCCGCACGTTGTGGCGTTCGGAGCGTTGGAAGTCGTTAGCCCCTCAGGATCGACGTCTGATGACGATCGGTCGAAAAAGTTACGAGGCAGCTACGCATATGGGGGTGCAGCCAATTGAGCGGTTTGAAGGGCTGAGTGAACAGATGACCCCGTTTAAAGCACTCGCGGTCATTGATGTCATCTTGGGGTACTGGGAACGAGGGGAAGTGCGAGAGGTGGTGTTTATTGCACCTCACTACGTGAATCCGTTTACCTTTTACCCAACCATGAAAACGTATCTGCCATTTACGGCGGATATGGCTACCATGCATCTTGAGTGGCGGAAGCCTCCAGTAGATGGTCGGGTGGAGGAGCAGGCTATTCGAGAGAAGTACGAGGAAGCGCTCATTGACTTTCATGAACCAAGCAAGGAGCGCGTGAGCCAAGCACTGGCTACTCAGATCATGGAAACCTTGTTCTTACAGGCCTTTT
>CALBSL010000006.1 GCA_937968025.1 uncultured bacterium | reverse complement strand
GGATGACCGTTACACCTGCCGACGAGCTTGAGATCGGTAGAACGAAGGTCAAGATCGTTCTAAACGAACAATAAACGCAGTTTTATTGCTATAACGGGTCGCCTGGTATGATTGGGGCCCATGTGGGCCAAGCTCGACCGCCTCGAACTCAACAGCCTGTTCATGGATCCGCGCGACTCGAAGACGGTCATCCTGAGCGACGTGGAGAACGAGAAGATCAAGGAGACCGCCATCGAGGATGCGTGGCTGCTGCCCAGAGACTCCGACGTGAAGAATGTCGAGATGAAGAGCGATTTGGCGTCATCGGTGGCGTTCGGGCAGATGCTGATCGACGCGATGAAGGCAGAGCAGCGGGTGGTCGTGCTGACAGGCAGCGCGGCGGACTTCCAACGCGTGACCAACCTCGGCGTGCAGACCGTGTTCATCGATCAGCTCGCTAAAAATGATGAATTATGGGAGCAATACGAACCCGGCATCGCAGATTTGTGCAAGACGATGCTGTGCGTCGGCAAAAAGGAATGGGATCGGCAGATCAAGGTCACGCGCAGCTCGCCGCTGCCCACCGATCCGAAGGAGACGATGGATGTCCAGAAGGAAGAACTGGAACAAGGGCTGGTCTCCAAAGAGACGATCATGCGTGAGCGCGGGCGCAACCCCCAGCAAGAACGCACGCTGATCGACAAGGAAGGCAGCGGCAACGACAACGCGATCCTCAAGGCGCTGCAGGGGAATGCGTTCGGCACGACGCCACCACCGCCTAGAGGCGCTGCCCAGATTCCGCCGCAGCAGTAACAATCAGGAGGATAGGATGAAGCTCTCAAAAATCACACTCTGGTGGCTAAACAGGAATTACGAGTGGAATCGTCTGCTCGAAAAGGTGAAGACGACCATTGTGTGGGCTTTGCCGAGATGGCTCATTTATTGGGCATCCATTCGCTTGATCGCAGCAGCGACTTCGGGCAAGAACGGGCACGTAAGCCCCGATGGTCTCAATGTGATGGACGCTCTCAAAATGTGGGAAGACCGTCCATGACCTTCGCCGGACGCCTAACCCCAGCGCAACGGGCCGAGCTGACCCGGCGCGGACAGCAGCAGTTCCGCCAGCAGTTGGCGACCGAGGCGGAAGCTGAAGCACGGCGCTTGCAGAAAGCCTATCGGGAGCAGCTCCGGCGCTTGGATGCGCAGCTCGCGCTGGCGAAGCTGGTCGGTCTCACGCACCATGTTGTCACGCAAGTAATCAAACCCGTATTCGTTGTTAGTGCCATACGTTACGTCTGCGGCATAGGCTTCTTGGCGCGTACATGGCTTGAGGTGACGCATACGCGCGTCGGCGTGGTCTTTGTTGGTGAACTTGGGATCATATATGAATGATTCATCCGGGATGATAACCCCTGTTGTCAGACCCAAGAAATGATACACTTCGGCCATCCAGCCAGCATCACGTTGTGCTAGATAATCATTGACGGTTACAACGTGAACACCTTTAGCGGTAAGTGCGTTGAGATATACGGGTAACGTGGAAACGAGCGTTTTTCCTTCGCCGGTTTTCATTTCGGCGATCATTCCGTCATGCAGAACCATTCCTCCGATGAGCT
>CALBSL010000005.1 GCA_937968025.1 uncultured bacterium | reverse complement strand
GACTGGAGTTCAGACGTGTGCTCTTCCGATCCCCCTCCCGACCCACACGTTCAAGAAACGCCTCAATATTTTCTCGCTCATTATAAGTAGGCACGACAACAATCGCTCCAGAAGAAGACGGCGCACAAGATGGAACAGAAACGCTTTGAATGCGAGAAGAAACTTCCATATCAGACAACAGACGGCTTCGTAGCTTTAAGAACAATCAAGTTAAAGATATCCCATTTCTGTTTGTTTTTATCCGTTTGCATGAGAGGGTTGTAACCCGTCAGACGAAAGAAGAAATTCATCAGATAACGAAAAATGGCCCAAGATCTCCAGTGATACGTATATAAACTGTAGTATAGAACCTTTTGATAGAGCGCCGATTGGGCGGACGATGCTCCAAACACTCCTTCAACAAGGGCACGCAATTCTTGCGGATAATATTCTTTGACGTGCATAGGATCATTTGGCGCTTCCGTTAATCTATAAGGCGTTGTGATGACCGCTATGCCACCCGGCTTCAAAACACGATAAAATTCACGCACCAGCCGCTCCGGTTCCTGCACATGCTCGATAACATCGGAACAAATGACCACATCACATGACCCGTCAGCAATCTGAGGAAGATCATACGGCCGATCGTAACCAATTTTATATAAAGAGTAACGAGATCGATAAGAAGACAGATTTTTCTCAAAAAAATTCAGCCCCTCTTGTTCCGTATCAACACCGATAAATGCCTGACAGCGATCCAAAAGATATTTTGACAGTGCGCCGTCTCCACACCCCCAGTCTAAAACCGTACCTATAGCAGATGGAAGCTGTTCAAGAACAGCCATAAACCTACCGTGTTGCACAAGGTTAAAAGATCCTATACCGCCATTAAACTCCTCTTCCCAATGACAGTTGCCTCGATCAATATATTTGGTAAAACGTTTTTCTTCCATACGCGAGTATATAATCACGTTTTTGCATTAAAAGCCATGTTCGCATCGTGAGCAAACAAGGCCTTATCCATCCTTCTTATCAATACCCGCTGATCAGCGACCGTTCGGATATATTGCGCAGCCTCCAAGTTCACCGAAGGATGACGTAAGCAAACACTGAGTTCGGCCACAGCCTCTTCTTCTGAAGAAACACCGCAAACGCCGGGATAAGCTTGATACACCTCACTTAGAGCCACCACCCGTGTACCGCAAGCTAACGCCTCCAATACCACCTTATCGACGCTACCCGTTTTACTTGTTGTCAAAAGCACCGCTGCGGACTGAAAGGTACGCACCACCTCATCACCGATCTGTGCCCCCGCCCACACTACCCGATCCTGAAGTCGTAATTTCTCTACCTTCTTACGCAAAGACAAAGCATATACTTCATCGTCGGCCGTGCGCGGCTCACCCACCAGGATATACTGAAAAGCCTGAGAAGGTTGCTCAGCAAGCTGCGCAATGATATCTAACGCTTCCGTCAATCCCTTTCGGGGAGAAATACGGCCGACGGTCAAAATAGTAGGCATACGTGGAATAGCTGTATGTGGGACAAAACGCTCCACATCAATACCATGACCAACAATACGTTTTTTTGAGGTATTCAAACGACAGCTCTCAGCACTAGCCGTAAAAATATGATCGGTAAACCAACCCGCCAGACGCAAAGTCATAGATACCATTCCATGGGTATACCAAAGACCAATACGGAATCCTAAAAGTTTCCACCACAATCCCAATAAAACTGCAGGCAAAGGGATCATATGCACAAATACTGCTCCCAAAGCTTGTCGATGGCGCCACGAGTAAACAAACAGCTTTATCGCTCGCCCCACCCAAGAATCAGGAGCTTGGTACACGCTGACATTCGCGGGAAAAGAATACGACCCTACCTTCCAGGCCCACACGTGCAATTTCCGCTCCGGAAAAGCTTCCGCCCAGGCTCGTACCCAACCACAAAAAAACCCGAGCACCGCATCTTGCTCATCTATCACTTGAGTAACAATCAATAAATCACGATTTCTCATAACCCATCATCTTCTATTCTACTTCATCAGGGAGTGAATCACGCGCTGTCGCCGCGAGGACGTGTCCGACAACGATCCATACTCTTATCTAATCACGTCGGACTCCGCAGCAAGACAGCGCGTGATTCACTCTCGCCCCTCCTTTATCAAATCTTTAACCGCAAAAATATTGCTTCAGGCAAAGCACGCAAGACAAACATAATATAATACCAAAACCACGGCACATACAGCGTTCCACTCTTCTTTTGCGTCAGAGCCCGACAGATCACACGACCAACTCGTTCAGGTGAAGCAAATAAAAAAGATTTGCGTATATGCGCGGTCATGGGAGTATCTACAAAACCAGGCTTAATGGTTAAAACCGGAACACGATGAGATAGAAGCTCACCACGCAGCCCTTGCAAAAAGTGACTCAACGCCGCTTTAGCCGAACCATAGACATAATGAGCTGCTCGCCCTCGATCTCCGGCTACGGAAGAAATCGCCGCGATCATGCCGCATTGCTTCTGCAACGCCATCTCTCGAGCTACCATCAGCACATGCACAATACCCAACGCATTAGTCACAAAAGATTCATCCAACATCTTAACGTCTTTCAGCATATCAGCCTGGTCAGGCATAAAACCAGGACCAACCAGCGCTGCATCAATAAAACCGAGCTTTTCATATGCCTCCATCATCATGGTTCTGGTATCTTCGAGAGAATGGCTCGTGTTCCATACCCGCGCGCCACATACCTCGGCTCCTCGTGCCCGCAGATCTTCAACAATAATATCTAATTTATCTTTCGTTCGAGCTACTAAAAAAAGACGCTCTTTTTGCAATGCAAAACAGCGCGCCGTCTCTTCTAAGATACGGGAAGTCGCACCAATAATAAGAATATTCATAGAAAATTAAGTAGTAACACGTTGCCAAAAATGAGACAGAAAAGCCGGATCACGCAAACGCTCAAGCTCTTTCCAGCGTGGATAAGAAGCTTGAAACATCTCCGGCGACATGCGTGCATCTTTTGCGGGATACAAACGCCCCCCGTAAGAAGCGACCAATGCGTCTAAAGCGGTTAACGCCTGGAGCGTACGGGTACCCTGAAACGGAACATCGATAGCCAGAGTTACACCCGGCTTAGGAAAGGAGAGAAGTCCGGGCGAAAGCAGGTCGCCGCAAACTTTTAACACCGACACAAATGAGGCCAACCCCTCCTTTTGGGCACGTTGTAAAACGCGTGTCACTGCTACCGATGCTTCGTCAGGCGGCAAGACAAATTGATATTGAAGGAATCCCCGTTTTCCATAGACGCGGTTCCAATGCAAAATGGCATCTAAAGGATAAAAAAATGGCTGATAGTAAACAACGTGCTTTTTGCTCTTATGCAAAGGTGCATAATAATATGCTGTATTCAAGGTACGCAGTGACCATCGATTCAAAAACCAACTGGGAGCCCGACAAGGAACCGAGACCTGTAACAACCGAGGCAATGTTCTTTGACCCACTTCTAATTTAGTGGCGTGCCGACCCACCATAAAGACTCCTCGACCAAAATCCTTTCCACGTGCCGTGGTATCGAGCCAAGCTACAGTATATTCTTCATCCTTTGCCGCTTGAGACAACGCAAAGAACTCGTCGAGAGAACGAAACCGTTTAGCCGTTGTCATAATCCACGGCGTTTCAATCCGCTTAAGAGAAAACTCAACCCAGAGGATAAGTCCCGTAAGACCCAATCCACCAATCGTAGCAGAAAATAATTCTGTATTCTCCTGAGGCGTACAGAGAATACGCTCCCCTGTCGAACGTAGAAGCTCAAAGGCACGCACATGACAACCAAACGTTCCCGCCACATGGTGATTTTTTCCGTGGATATCATTGGCTACGGCACCGCCAACCGTCACATATTTCGTGCCAGGTGAAACGGGTAAAAACCAACCTTTTGGAACAATAATTTCTAATAACTGGGCAAAACTTAACCCAGCTTGAGTTCGGATAATGCCTCGCTCTTCATCAAAAGCCAGTATATGATCCAAGTTTCGCGTGTCTAATAAAGTACCCTTATCTGTCAAACACACATCTCCATAACTTCTTCCCAATCCATACGGAAGTAGCGGTCGCCCTGCAGGCAGAGAGGGAGAAAAAGACGAAAGACGCTCCACGGACTTAGGCGTCAGTAAAGGGTAATTTCCCCAAGAAGAATATTGATAGGGGTTATCCATACCACGTTGCTAAAAAAACTAATACCACAGAAGCAGCCCCGACGACCCAGCTCGCATGATCCTTCAACGTAAAAACCAGCGGATCGTCACGTACGACTCGACGATGCACAAGCAACCACAAACGCATAAGCCAATAGCTCATGAGCAACAAAACACCCCATAAAAAACTCGGCGATGAATAAAGATGATAAATATCCGCACTCTGAAAGTAGAGCGTAAAAACGAGCAATGATAAGAACGCCGCATTGACTCCAAAAATAAGTAACAGTCCTCGATCTTCTGCCTGATAACCTCGCCCATGAGAGGCGGTCTCTCCCCGATCACTAACCAGCAATAACTCTCCATAACGCTTAGCGACACCCAAACTTAAAAAGAAAAAAGCAGCAAAGACAAACAGCCATGGGGACAAAACCGTCTGAGACACCGCACCTCCAACAATTAAACGATACACATAGAAAGCTGCCAAAAAAAGCACATCGACAATCGGCAACCGTTTAAGCCGGTGGGTATAAATAGTGGTAAGAAAAATATATCCCAACAGCAACCAAAAAAAGGCCCGATCCAACCACCAGCTCCCCAAAGCAGCAAACATAAAACTAACAACCCCTAAACATAGTCCATGCTGGATCGATACATCTCCCGCAGCCAGAGGGCGCTTAGACTTGGTTGGATGACGCCTATCCGCCTCAAGATCGAACAGATCGTTAAAAATATATACTCCTGAGGCACAGGCGCTAAATACAAGAAATGCAAATCCCACACGCAGCCATACATCAGCTTCTAACCGATGAGCGAGCAACAAAGGAAAAAATAACAAAATATTCTTCGTCCATTGTTGAACACGCAGAGTACGCATGACGTTTTGAGCAGACCATCCCTGAATAGAGAAGGCCTTATCAAAAGATACGCCAAGCTCCTTCTCAAAGGCAGTTACATCTTCAGTAGTCCCGACACACCAACGCTCAGACGCTCCTTTCCATATCGAAACATCCTCTCGATCGTTACCCAGATAAACAAACCCTCCCTTGGCGTGAGATTGGATAGCCTGTAATTTCCGTTCTCCTTTAAGGTTTGTCGATTCAGTAGCAAGAATATCATCAAAACAGCCAAGGTGACGCGCAACCGCTCGAGCGATCCGTCCATGCGCGGCCGTAGCTAGAATAAGCCTCCTCCCCTTCTTTCGTTCTACCTCTAGCATCTGCACGATAGAAGAACGGTAAGGAAAATATTCAACCTGAGGAATGCCTATAGTAGCGAGATGAGTTTTAAAAACGGCCTTCCCTTTCGTTATAAGAACGATACCAGCCTTAAAACAGGATAAAGGAGAAATCTTTAGTACCAAAAGAATATTCTCCCATAGAGAATCTGTCGCGATGAGCGTTCCATCGAGATCAACATATAATGGCAAGTGATCATTTGAAGGCATAAAGCCACGTCGTGTCAGGGAAAAGCATACACAAAACACGAATATATAGCCATATTTCAACCTAAAATACGCTATCACCCCGTACAAACCGGACTATCTTTAACCCCTATTTATTGCTAGAGTGACAGTAATTATGCTAGGTACATCAAAGCTATTCGTCTTAAAAATAATCCGCTACATCGTGCCAGGCACGATCGTCGTATTAACTGGGTTCGTCCTCAGACAGCAAATAACGTATATCCACCGCTATCTAGCACCGGACAGTTTCACCTATTTCACCATGGTGCGAAAACTCTTCGAAACCGGCCAATGGTTCTCATTTTCCGGCTTAGATCATACTACTGGTATACACATGGGATATTATTTTCTGCTCATTCCTTTCTATCCGCTTTTTCAGCTAGACATTCCAGCTGGATCATTTCTTATAAACACTCTTCTCCTCTTAGGAGGATGCGCCTTCCTGTATCGAGGCTTTGGCCTCAGTACGGCTTTACTTGCCTTCTTAGGCATGCTCACACCCTATGGAGCAAGCGCAAGCATTAACGGCATGGAATCATCACTGGCTTTTTTTAGCCTGTGCCTTTTCGCGGTCTTTTTTAGACAAGCTCTCAACACCCAACACGTAACAAGAAAACAAGCTGTAAAACTAGGGAGCATCTTCGGCCTCATGATCCTAGCTCGACTTGACCTGATCTTATTAGTTGGCGGAGCTTTAAGCGTGCTCACCTGGCAAAGATTTAGGCAAAAGAAATTATCGAAAGCTGACTGGAAAAACATAATCCGCGAACTTTCACTTATTCTTCTCCCTTTTATAGGCATATTCGCAGGAATGGCTTTTATCAATCTTTTCTTCGGAGGAAGTATCCTGCCCATTTCAGGAAAACTAAAATCCTCTTTCCCTGTTCCTGTCGTGAACTGGATGCATCAACTAAGCCATCTAAAATTATTCATCGGAGCCATCATTCTCCTAGGAAGCTTTCTCATAAAAAATATTCTTCAAAAACAAAAAATGGATGGATTAGTCCTCACTCTCTTATTCGGTACGACAGCCTTATGGATCTATAATGGAATATTTGCTTCAGGAATCGGGGCTTGGTACGGCACTCTGCCTTTATTCGCTGCCCTATATATTCTAGGACAATTAGCCCAAGATATCCTACACACGTCCGGCTTTTTCCAGAGAATACATCCTGCCATCATTCATCTTGGCACAGTAATCATGTGCGCAGCCATTGCCTGGAGCCACCTCTCTCTTACTGCCTTGGAAGATTGGGTCACTCCTCACCAAGAAGCAGCACAGTTTTTAAATCAATACGCCAAGCCAGGAGAAGCAGGCGCCGAATTAAAAGATGGTGTCTATGCTTTTTATTCAACTATTCCCGTCTATAGCTTGACAGGACTCGCCAACAATGAAAGCTACGCACAAGCAGCTCGCACCAACAACTACGCGACCTACTTTACCGACAGATCAATCCGTTATGTCATTGAAGGAAGCAGAAGTTCCGGTATTCAAGTCCCCAATGCCCCCAATCCTTTTTATCAATGCAAACAGACTCTCTATGACCAAGGTATCGTAACGATTTTTGCAGCGACAAGTTGTTTTAACAGTCCAAAGTAGTTCAATCCTTCAGATACGAAGCATACGCTTCATACCATAAATCATACGCCACCACACGCCATAATTCATTTAAATAATACCCTCGATGTTCCAGATGGGCTTTGTAAGCTTCTCGAATGACCTTGGCATCCATCCAATCATGACGCGCCAAGGCCATTTCAAGACGCGTCTCAAACCAAGGACGTAATTCGGCTCGAATCCATTTTGCGGTTGGAGGAAACCAACCGCGTTTAGGCAATTGTCGAACCGCTTTAGGCACCACATCATGGAAAGCTTTTTTCCAAAGACGCTTTGAGTTCAACAAACTTACATGCTGAAAGCCAGGCTGAGAAACAGCCCAAGATAATAAAATATCATCCAATAAAGGCACCCTCAGTTCAAGGCCGTGCTTCATGGTAAGACGATCAGCGCGTAAAAAGGCATCGCTCCGCAGCCAAACATCACGATCAAAATCCATGAACATAGCTACAATGTCCTTCTCGTAAGCCCGGGACGCAACAGGGCGATTGCCAGAAAGTTTTATGACCTATGAACACC
>CALBSL010000004.1 GCA_937968025.1 uncultured bacterium | reverse complement strand
GCAGGGGAGGCCCCAATTGCCCCCGAACGGCTTATGGTGAGTGCGTTGCAGGAGAAGGATGCGTCCATCTGGATGGAAGAGTAGCACCGAGGCGACAGGGGAGCGTTGAGTAGATCCGGGAGGCGCTTCCGAATAGATCATGGCGCGATTCAAGCATGGACAAGCGCGCTTGTCAACCGAAGAGGTGTATACTTGAAGCATGTCTCCTTCTCGTGCTGATCGTGAACTCGCGCAGACACTCGCTTACGAACGAGCGTCCGTCCACGGTCTTGCTGATGTGATCCGCATCATGGAGCACATTCAACGATCCGTGCGTCGTGATGATGGAATTTGGTGGTTCACCGAGCTGTATCGTCGAGTGACGATAGCGGTAGACGTGGCGTGCCATGAAACATTTTTTCTGCACCCGGCTTGGATGCGGGAGCTGGTGATTTTGTTTGCTGATCTCTATTTTGATGCGCTACAACGGTGGCTCGAGGGGAGAAGGAGCGAGTGTCCGCCGGCATGGCGAGTGTTATTCGCAAAACGATTTCATGTGCGTCGGAAGGGGTATAGCCCGTTGCAGTTTGCCCTAGCGGGAGTGAATGCACATATTCAACGAGATTTAGGGAGGGCCGTGGTTCAGGCGAACAAGGCGTTCTCGCACGTGTGTATCGAGGATGTGCAGGAGGATTATCGCCGCGTCAATCGTATTCTCGATGAGGTAGAGGTGGAAGCGATGCGGATGATGGCGACGGGGTGGATCAAGCGGGCAGCGGATTATACCCACCCATGGGATCGTCGTGCGGCCATGTTGGTGATTCGTCTCGCTCGGGAGCTCGCTTGGTATTCGGGGCGATGGACGGCGGCGCTTACGGTTCGGCATCCGACGCTGAGTCGTGCGTTGAACGGGGCGATCGAGTGGTACGCGTGGGCGTGTGGGCGCTTGATTTTGATACCGATCGGGTACTAAAAAAAACGCACCCCGGTAGTGGGGTGCTAGGAGTTTTGAGCGTCTTCGATGGCGATGTACCCGCCACCCTCCAACGGGATCCCCACTCTGCCTGGGGGCATGATGGCGGGGCGACTCACGGAGGTGTCGTTATGTTCCAGCAGCGGATGAGCAGCGCCGTGTCCGCTGCTTGGCGTAGGGGGTTCCGGGTCCCAGGGATCATTCTCTGCGGTCCGATGGTCGTCTCCGGTCGAGGGAGAGGACGGCGGTGGTGAGCCTGTGAGCGCGGGCGAAGACGAGGGATCGTCGGCCGGCGCCGGAGGTCGCAGAGTGCCATGATGAGTGGGGCTCCCGGGTGGTTCCCCGATACCGACATGGGTACTTCTGGCAGAGGTCATGGCGGCGGGCGGGCCGCGGCGACGATCTTGCCCGACCTCCTTCGCGATCACGTCGGTGATGATGTCGGCGAAGGGGACTTCGGTGGACGCCTCCGACTCGCTGGGGTGAGGAGCTTGGGATGGCCGCAGCTCGGAAGCCACAGAGCGACGGGCATTGGCGAGTTCTAGCTGCCTTCGGAGCTCGTCGATGGTGTTCTGTTGCTTCTCTCGTTCGACGTCTTGGAGTCGGCGGAGCCGAGCGATCTCGTCGCGGGCGGCCGCTTCGGTTTCTGCGCGTACCCGCATCTCGGCCTCTGCGAGCCGCAGCTCCTCCGCATCGACCACGATGGATGGTGGATCGGCATCGAGCTGCGCACGTAGCCGTGCGTTTTCAGCAATGAGGAGATCCTTCTCTTGGCGTTGCGTGTGAAAGGCGTCTCTCACGGCGACAAACGCGTTCCCAAGACGTGCGACTCCATGCGCAATGACCGGATCAATGCGGTAAGCGCCAGAGCCATCGGTTGGACCTGCTGCCTTCGCGATATTGATCTGCAGTTCCGTAACCTGACCGGCTAGGGCCGACACATATTGAGCGTTGGTCTCAGCCCTGCCCCGTGCACGCCAAGCGATCAAGCTGGCAGCGGCAATACAAAGGGTGAGGAGAAAGAGGCCGATATACGCGCGGCTGAGCTGCTTCGAAAGGGCGTGCGCTTCGGCTCGATGCTCGCGCACCGCCTCTCGCTCGGCGCTCAGCTCGCGCTGCAGACGTGCGACGTCGGGATTGGGAAGCGGGTTCGCGTCGACCACCGGCTGAGGTTCGGCGGGTGGTGCCGGCGGCTCAGGAGGTGGTGGCGCTACGGCCAGGGCTACTCTCGAGAGACGCACCTCTCTGTCTTCGACGGTCATCACGTAGGGGTGCTGGCACCCTTCCGGGACGAGGGTGTACAGATCGGGGGCTCCTCGGCATTGCGCTTCGGTGAGACGCACTCGTCGGCCGTGAGGCTCGCCGGGCATGCGGCAACGGAGCTGGAGGGAGCCGCTCTCTCGGTTCTCACACAGCATCTCTGCCGCGGTCACGACCCACGGCGTGTCGTTCTGGCTGACGAGTCCATAGCGCGCCGGATTCGACATCGCTCGGAGCGAGAGACGGACACGGCCTAGAACCAAGTCACTCCGTCCCGATGGCGTGAGCAGGGCGTCGTTTGCACGGCGCCAGTAGTCCTCGAAGTGATCAGCGGACGTGTCTCGGATCGTGTCGTAGACGGTGGTGAACTGGGCCTCCTGCGCGAACGAGATGCGTCCGAAGAGCAGGCAGATGAGCAGGATGAGCGAGCGGAGCAGGAACTTCATTGGTCGCTCCTCGTGGGAGGGTGGAAAGAACGGATTCATCAAAGAAGCCTCTTTGACGCAGTCCTTTGGTACA
>CALBSL010000003.1 GCA_937968025.1 uncultured bacterium | reverse complement strand
TCCGATCTCGTTTGGCGAGCTCTTCATTCACGACTTCCGCTCCTCCTGCCAGCGGATGTTCGCGATCTTTCCAGGTGAACCACAAGATCTTCATACCTACACACGCTTACTCCGAATCACAAACACCGGCCTCCCCGCCACCTCCGCATGAATATTCCCCACGTACAAGGCCACAAGCCCGAGACACGCAAGAATAATCCCCACAAAAAACAGGTTGAAAAACGCGAGCAGCGCGAGACCGGAGAAATTAAAGCCGAACGGGTCGTTTGTGAGATATTTGTTGTACGCAATAAAGAGCGTCGCCGCGCCCGCCGTGATCATGATAAACACCCCCAAATAGCCGGCGATCTTCAGAGGAAAGAGGCTATTCGCCACAAAGGCATGCACCGCCAAGCGCGCGAGCTTGATGGGACTATACGCCGCCACTCCGTGCTGACGCGCGTTGGCCGTAAACAGCACGTTGACGCGCCGGAATCCGAGCCAGTTCAACAGTGCTCGCGTCATGCGATTGCGCTCTTTGAGCCCATTAAACACCTCGACCACTCGGCGATCGATCAGACGAAAATCCGTTTCACCTGATTGCAGCTCCGTATCACTGATCGCGTCCATGATGCGATAGAACACTCTTGAACCGATGCGTTTCACCAGGCCCTCACCCTGATTCTGTACCCGCACCCCGATCACCACGTCCGCCCCCTCTTCCCAGTGCTGAACAAACGTCTCGATCAGCGCTGGCGGATGTTGTAGGTCTGCGTCCATGAGCACCACGCCATCAGCTTCGGCGTGGGCGAGGCCGGCGCTCGTCGCCACTTCTTTGCCGAAATTGCGCGAGAGCTCCAAAAATTTCACCGCCGGTTCGCGTTCGGCAAGGCCACGAATCGCTTGCAGGGATCCATCTCGGCTCCCATCGTCCACAAACAACACGTGCCAGGCGTACGGCAACTTCGCGCACACCTCGCGGACAGCTTCAAATACGGGAACGATGTTTCGCTCCTCGTTATGGACGGGGATGACAATAGAGAGCGACTTAGCCATAGAGCGAACGATCACGAATCTCACGGAAGGCAAAGACAAGGCCACTTCCAGCGGCGACAAGGCCAGTGAGACACACGTTTTTCACGACATCGAGCAGCGTTTCATGCGAAAGCGCCGTCGAGACAAGCAACACGACGCTACCCAACAGAACCAAGAAAAGCAAACGACGCCGTTTTAGGGCCAAACCGAGGTAAAACGACACATTCGCCAGCGCCACTCCGAGAAACGCGAGCCCCAGCCACGGCAACAGCGCCGCTTGCGAGACATACTTCGCCCCGATCATGGTTTTGATCACAAACTCAGGCATCACGGCAAACACCAGCGCCGCCCCTCCTCCCACCACGCCAATCAACGCCAGGGACTTTATGAACACCCGACGGCGTACCATGGGCTCATCCTGCCGCTTGATCGATGAAAGGAGCACGGCGGCAAAGGGACTCGTGGAAAAAATACTGATCTTCGCCACGGTGGAAATGCCGGCATAGAGACCAGCGATATCCGGCGGGAACAACCGCTTCACGATCAGGACATCGACCGTGTAGAGCGCCGTGATGTAGGCCATCGAGACACCCACGAGGGCCACATACCCCAGCTCACGGAGAAAACGCCGTCGAGACAGCACAAACGCGGATGCTGGAGCCACCGGCGCTGAACGCTGCGCCAGAACAAG
>CALBSL010000002.1 GCA_937968025.1 uncultured bacterium | reverse complement strand
ACGGAGAAGCCTTCGGCAGGAGCAGCGATACCAACCGTACAGCCACCACCAGTGGTTGCACCACCGCCTCCACCTCCGCCTCCGCCACTCCCACCGCTACCGCCACCACCACCATAACCAGAATCAGCTGCCTGTGCAGGCACGGCAAGACTCAAGAGCGTCGCACACGCGAAGCCGAGAGCAAAGAAACGTCGAGATGTAGTCATAAGAAGATACTGCTGTGCGAAAAAAGATCGACAACGTGGCAAAGTTTATTCTACAAGCTTGTAGACCGTCAAACGCTCCCCTGTGAATAACTTCTGTGCCAATCCAAGCGCCGGATACACAGGAAACGGTTCCGGAACATCGGATGTTGCAAGAACATACGTGATACCCGCGGCACGCAACACCTCAAGCACTTGTGCCGGGCTGAGCGCATCACGACCAACAATCGCGCTGTCGATCGCGTCATACGCGGGATCGATCGCTCCTTGCGTACGAATCGACCCGAGCTCGACGTTCCGACTCACCATAACCTCGCAATCAAAATACGCGGCCGCTGGGTTCGCCACGAGACGATCAAGGTTCCAAGACGGTTTGTAGTACATGTGCCACGGCAGAAACACCGCCTTGCAGGTTGGCACTTGAGAAAGCATCGCGTTTGCCTGCGCCCATTCGGCGGGATACCACGTTGGCCGTAGCTGCCCCCAGAATCCACCAAGCATCGGATAGGTGAAGGCAAACACCGCGACGAGTACGACCACACGCCCCACCCGAGGCAGACGCTCACTCGCGAGACCAAACAGCCAGGCATACACCAACACGAGCAGTGCGGACCACTTCTGCGAATCACGAAAGCCGCTCCAGAACGGAAGATGCTCAAACGCCCAACGATTGAACCCCTGCACCGAGCTGTCCGCCATCCCAACGGACGCCACCAGCGCAAACGCCGCCAACAGCAACAGAACCACGGTCTGCCGCCTGAGCGCATGGGTTCGGAGCCCTTGAAAGACGCCCCACAGGAGACCCGCTGCCAGGACTGCCCCAGCAATCCCCCACACCCACGGAAGATCCTCCGCCCACACGAAGGCCCCAGCCCACGGTTCACGCTCCCCCCAAAATCCTCCAAGCGCGAGCACCGTTCCAAATGGACCGAGTCGCGGATGAACGGTGGTCGCAAAAGCTTCGAGGTGCCGCCCATCAAAACTCTCGATCACCGATGGCGCTGGCTGCATGATGGCCGGAACAGTCCAATAGCTCGTCCCGAGCAGCAGCGCTCCTGCCGCCACCAGCATCACCTGTGCTGTTCGCTTGGCGCGAGAGGTAGTCGCCACCACCTGTGCCGCCACGAGCGCCAGCGCCATCACTCCCAAATGCAACGAACCAGCCCAAACCGCAGCAAGCGCAAGCCCTAGCCACAAACCCTGCTTCCAATAGGGACGTTCTGCATGAGCGTCCAGGTCTGCGGTCCACAACACCAACGGCAGCAGCGCATAGGCAAGCAAGATGGTCCACTGCCCCGCCAAAAACCGCGTATAGACAAACGGATTGAAGACGTAGAACACGGCAAGTAACGCTTTTGTTGATCGCTCCGCCTTGGGCAAGATCCAGCGATACGCCGTGGTAGCCATCGCACCGAAGAGCGCCACAAACGCGAGCTTCTGCACGATCCACCCCGGCAGCACGAGCGACAGCCAATGCACAACATACCGCGTCACCCATCCGTTGCGATACGCTCCCGCGACGATCTGCGGCGCGGGCATCGTCGGTGTGAAGACCATGTCGAGCGTCAGCACATAGCCCGGCAACAACAACGGCGCGAGCAACAGCACAAAGGCAAGCGCGAGCAGGAGCTCAAAACGATGCGCACGAAGCCAGGTCATACCGATTCACCCTCCTCTTCTTCTGGAAAGCGCTCCGGGAAACGCTTGTATTCGATAAGCTGCAACCCAACGGTCATCGCCAGGAAAAAATAGGCATAGACCGCCATGACTTCCGCCTGATCCTCCAGCTTGAGTTGTAAGAGCACGGGACAACTCACAAGCGAAAGCAACGCGAATACACCCACGATCCGGTTTTCCCAGTCGTAGAAGGCGAAGAGGAGGAAGACGGACCACAGCGCAAACGCACGAACACCGAACCACGCGCCGAACAGGGCCGCGATCGTGAAGGCGAGGAGGAGCCGCCAGGGATGTTGGAGGATGTCCGTCGTGGCGCGGCGCCAGGCGTGCTTGGCGCTGGTCGTGATCACCGCCACAAGCCGCTGCCCCGCCCCTTTTACCCATACAAACCCCCGCTGCCGCTGCAGGCGGAGCCAGGTGGTGAATTCCGTGGAGAGGATTTGCATATTAGACGAGCTCTTTCTTGCGATTGGCGAGACGGCGACGCGCAAGCACGGCCAGCAACAAGATTAATGCGGTGCAAAGAGAAGCTATTGACGCCTTCACAAAAACACGTTGCCCCTCAAAGTACACCTCCGCCGTCAAGTTCCAAGATCCATCTGCATTTCTTGTGCATCCGGGATTAGATTCACACACACTCTCCATGTCAATTATCCAACCATTCGCGTAACCATTGGCCACAAAACGCCCATCTATATGTTTTTTACCTACCCTCATCTTCCATAAAGCGCTACTAGACTCCAGCATGACAAGGGGTATCGTGCCGTATCCGTTACTTAGTCGCACCTCCCAAAGAGTGGGGCTTTTCCTAGTAAAGTCTACGCTCCCTCCGTATGATTCAGTTTCTGCATCGGAAGTTTTTTGTTCTGAGTAAAACAACGGATGCGTTCGAAGCTTGAGTAAACGCAAATCATCAAATTGGTTCCCGGTGCTGCTAAGCGAGTTCTTTCCTGAATACAAATACACATCTATACTCCGCACATCAGCATCCCTAACCACAAAACTCGTTTCGTTAACAGTCCATTCTTTACTCTTTAAGAGCTGAACCCGCTGCTGCACGCTTCGACTTTGAGCGCGTTGCACAATTGCGACAAACGGCTCTTGTCCCTCAACATTCCGGTACTTGAACCTTAGTACATAAGTTCCTTGAGGACTGCCATCCAGCACTTTTTTTAATCTATATCCTACAGTATGGTTACTTGTTTTCAAATCCAGAAAACTACCCCCCTCTACATGCCCTCCAAGCTGCGCCAATATTCCTGGATCGCCAGGAGCAGCCGCGCTTGCATCGATGACTGCAGTTTGGTCCAGTTGATTAAACTCTTCGCTTAATAGCTCGTCATATATGTTTTTTCCAACATAAATCGATTCGCTTTTATTAGCGGAGGTGCCGGAGATAGCAGCTGAACGTACTGATAACTTGGTCTTTGTCTCACCAGTAACCGTGACCGCGAGTCTCTGTATATCCAAAATATCTGCGCTCGCTACGTCACCAGGTTTTCCCTGTAAGTAAATGTAGAGATATCCCCTATCGGCGGCATTGGCCGGCACAAAAAGGTACTCTGATTTTATTACTTTAGAATTCTCAAGGTTAACAAGCTCAGATTTTGGCCTTTTTCCTGAGGGGACATATGCCATCTGTAAACCATGACCAGTGGTATTTCTATAGGTCACTCTGAAAAGCGTCGATTCGTCCGGAGGTACCTGTACAGGCAGCTTTACTGCCATTTTATGATTTTCAGATGAAATTCTGAATGCACTCTCATGAAAATCGTAAACCGTCCCATAGGAAAAGTCTGGGCTGCCCGGATCCTTATTCGACGCATCAATAATGGTCGAATTCTCTGCAATTTTTTCTGGGGTATAGCGTTCCTTTGAAGTACCCGCAAGGGTTACTACTCCTACATTACCCGATAATACGAGTTGACAGGCAACTTCTTTCTCGCATATTTTTCCATTTATCAATGCGTAACGATCAGTATCTTTTAACGAAAGTATCAGCTCGGCATTATACAGGAATGAACCCTGGCCAGAGACTGATTTGATCGAATACTTCTCAGGAGTAAACTCTGCGCTCCTCGTCCCCATCACCAACTCGCCCTTGATGCCGCCATTTTCTAAACTAGGCGTCACCATCAGATCTCCACCCATGTTGCTATCCATCGAGAATCGAAGATCGCTTGATTGCGGATAATTCTGATTCGGAGAAAGAGCTGCTATCGATAACCGCTTATTGACAATTGGCATGTTCGCATTACCTTCCTCATACACAAAAGCATCGTCTGCTTGAATATTTGACAATCGTAAAAAGTCCACGATATTGCCATTAACGCCGACATATTCCCAAATTGTTTTAGGGATATAAAAACTCCTATCAATAAATCTCTGACGCTGAAATAAAGCAACATTTTCATTAGCAAGCACCCTATCGAGCTGAGTAGATAAAACGTCAATCACTCTATCAACCTTACTAGCAGTGTGGTCAAAGTACCACGAATGCGAATCAATATACTTCCAGTCGGCATCTTTATGGATTAATAGATATCTAACATTCATTAGATCAAGCAGGATTTCATACACCCTTGCGTCGAATGAATTATTTTCCACCTGCTTAGCAAAAGTACTTGGCAATGTGTACG
>CALBSL010000001.1 GCA_937968025.1 uncultured bacterium | reverse complement strand
TGATGTATACTAGTATGAATATGAATATGAATATGAATATGCAAACCCATCTACCTTCACTTTATTTTAAGTATTTGTAACATTTGTAATGCCTAATGCGTTTGTATTTTTGACAACAACAACAACAACAACAACAACAACAACAACAACAACAACAACAACAACTGACACAGATCGCCGCTGCTATCGCCATCTCTCTCATCATCGTCACCCAATGGTTTGCAAGTTACCCCCAAAACAACGCGATTGTACATGCGTATGCGCCAAGCGTGAGTCGTTTCGAATACTCCGCTCTTGATTGGATCGAAAGAGAGCGTAGTCAGCAAACGTTCATCGTTCTATCTCATCAGCTCCTGGCCGGTGCTGCCCTCCAAACCCGTGGTTTTGAACAAACAATTACAACCTGTCACGGAACGCATCTTCGGTACGCGATTCCCACTGGCGATGCGCTGTACCAAGATTTTTTGAATCTCTTCCGAGCACGTGACATCGAGCCACTCCTCACCCGACTTCGCGCCTGTTATGGAGAGGCAGACCTCTTCATCAGCTTTCCATTAAGCTGGGACCCAGGCAACGCGGTCATGCGACACCTAGAACCATTCATTGAAACACAACAAACAGAAAACCCGCACCTGCGGGTTCTGAAACTTCGAACACCCTCTCCTTAAGACGAGAACACACTGCGCTTGTAGGCCTCCAAGTTTTCCAGTGCGATCCCCGTTCCTTTTGCTACACACAGCTGAGGATTATCCGCCACGAAAGTTGGAACACCCGTCGCTTCTGCAAACAGACGATCCAAGTTACGTAACTGCGAGGATCCACCAGACAAGACCATTCCTTTCTGCATCACGTCAGCCGAGAGCTCTGGCGGCGTACCGCGTAACACCTCTTTAATCGCTTCAACGATGCCTTGGAGCTCATGCTGAATCGCATCGGTTACATCATCACTTGTCACGGTAACAACACGCGGCAAGCCGCTCATCATGTCACGACCCTTGATTTCCATCTCAAGTTTCTCTTCGAGATACAGCGCTGACCCGATACGAATCTTCACCTCTTCGGCCGTACGCTCACCGATGGCGAGCCCATATTTGCGACGCACGTGTTCCTGAATGGCTGCATCGAGCTTATTTCCCCCAATGCGCACTGATGCGGACGATACGATCCCACCCAACGAAATAACG